>JAQSVY010000263.1 GCA_029266935.1 Burkholderiales bacterium | reverse complement strand
CCCGCCGCCGTGCGCGCGCCGCTGTCGCTGTTCGGCGAGGCGAAATCGCTCGGTGTGCCCCTCGCTGCCATCGGCGGCATCACGCTCGAGAACGCACCGCAGCTCCTCGCCGCCGGCGCCGACCTGCTGGCGGTGATCTCCGATCTCTTCGACGCCGCGGACGTTGCCGCGCGCGCAACGCAATACGCGAGGCTCTTCGCATGAAAAACCAAGCACTGTTCGAGCGCGCCCAGCGCCTGATCCCGGGGGGCGTCAACTCTCCCGTGCGCGCGTTCCGCGCCGTGGGCGGCGTGCCGCGCTTCTTCGAGCGCGCCGCAGGCGCGCACCTCTGGGACGTCGAGGGTCGGCGCTACGTCGACTACGTGGGATCCTGGGGGCCGATGCTCGCCGGGCACACGCACCCGGCGGTCGTCGAAGCGGTGCAGGAGGCCGCGTCGCGCGCGCTCTCGTTCGGCGCGCCGACCGAAGCGGAGGTGCAGCTCGCCGAGTTGCTCTGCCGGCTGGTGCCGTCGCTCGAGCTCGTGCGCCTGGTCTCTTCGGGCACCGAGGCCACCATGACCGCGATTCGCCTCGCGCGCGGCCATACCGGGCGCAGCCTGATCGTGAAGTTCGAGGGCTGCTACCACGGCCACGCCGATGCGCTGCTGGTGAAGGTGGGCTCAGGCGCGCTCACCTTCGGCAACCCGAGCTCTGCCGGCGTGTCTGTCGAGACCGCCGCGCAGACCGTGGTGCTCGACTACAACGATGTTTCTTCATTGGAAGGACTGTTTTCGCGACAAGGCAATGAGATTGCCGGCGTCATCGTCGAGCCGGTCGCCGGCAACATGAACCTCGTGCTGCCGGCGCCGGGCTTCCTCGAGGCGCTACGCCTGCAGTGCACGCGCCACGGCGCGCTGCTGATCTTCGACGAGGTGATGACCGGATTTCGCGTCGCCCTGGGCGGCGCGCAGGCGCGCTTCGGCATCCGCCCCGATCTCACCACGCTTGGCAAGGTGATCGGCGGCGGGCTGCCGGTCGCCGCGCTCGGTGGCCGCCGCGAGATCATGGAGAAACTCGCGCCCGTCGGGCCCGTGTACCAGGCTGGCACGCTTTCGGGCAATCCGGTCGCGGTCGCCGCCGGACTGGCAACGCTGAAGCTGGTCGAGGAAAAAGGCTGCATCGAGAAAGTCGAAAGCACGACCCGCAAGCTGGTCGAAGGCCTTGCGGGCGAAGCGAAGCGGGCGGGCGTCACGTTCTCGTCGCAGTCGATTGGCAGCATGTTCGGTATCTATTTCCGCGCCGCCCCGCCGCGCAGCTTCGCCGAGGTCATGCAATGCGACCGCGAGCGCTTCAACCGCTTCTTCCACGCCATGCTCGAGCAGGGCGTGTACCTCGCGCCGTCGGCTTACGAGGCGGGCTTCGTTTCGGCCGCGCACGGCAGCGCGGAGCTGGAGGCTACTTTTGCAGCGGCGCGCAAGGCGTTTAGATCGGCCTAGCGGCTCGCACGGACGGCGTGCGATGGCGCCATGGGCATATTGGTGCGCGAGCTCTCCCGGCTTGAGCGCGCCACGCTCGAGCGCCATTTGCTGACTACGCGCTCAAACAAGGAAGAGCGTCGCTAGCCCCAGGAAGATGAAGAACCCGCCGGAGTCGGTGCAGGCGGTGATCAGCACCGAGGAGCCCAACGCCGGGTCGCGGCCGAAGCGCTCGCGCGCGAGCGGGATGGCAACCCCCATCATGGCGGCGAGCATCAGGTTGAGCATCATGGCGAGCGCCATCACGCCGCCCAGCGCCACGTTGCCGTAGAACGCGTAGGCGATCAGGCCGAGGAGCGTTCCCCATACCACGCCGTTGAGGAGCGCCACACCGATCTCCTTGGCGACCAGCCTGGACCAGTAGGGCGCCTGAATCTGCCCCAGCGCGAGTGCGCGCACGATCATTGTGGTGGTCTGGTTGCCAGAGTTGCCGCCGATGCCCGCGACGATGGGCATGAGCGCCGCCAGCGCGACGAGCTCGGCGATCGAGTCCTCGAACATGCTGATCACCCGCGATGCGATGAAAGCGGTGACCAGGTTCACTGCGAGCCACGCCCAGCGGTTCTTGAAGCTGTCGAGAACCGGGGCGAACACGTCCTCGGGCTCGCGCAGGCCGGCCTCGGCGAGCTGCGATTCGGCGCTGCGCGCTCGGATGTAGTCCACCACCGCGTCGACGGTGAGCCGGCCGATGAGCCGTGCGTCGGCATCGACCACCGCCGCCGAGACGAGGTCGTAGCGCTCGAAGGCGTTCGCCGCTTCCTCGGCGGGGTCCTGCGGGGACAGGCGCACACTCTCGGGCACCATGGCGCGCGTGACCTCCAGGTCCAGGTCGGAGACGATGAGCCGCGGCAGGGGCAGCGTGCCCCTGAGGCGGCGATCGCGGTCGACGACGAAGAGCTGGTCGGTATGATCGGGCAACTCGTCCAGGCGCCGCAGGTAGCGGGTCACCGCCTCGAGCGTCACGTCCTCGCGCACCGAAACGTGGTCGAAGTCCATCAGCGCGCCCACCGAGCCCTCCGGAAAGGACAGCGCGGCGCGTAGGCGCTCGCGCTCCTCGGCGGGCAGCGCCTGCACCACCTCGGCGATGACCGCTGGCGGCAGGTCCGCGGCAATGTCGGCGAGCTCGTCGGCTTCCAGCGTCTCGGCGGCTGCAACCAGCTCCTTAGAGTCCATCGCCTCGATGAGCGACTCGCGCACCGCGTCGGACACCTCGATCAGGATTTCGCCGTCGCGGTCCGCCTTGACGAGATCCCACAGCGCGAGCCGCTCGTCGGGCGGCAGCGCCTCGAGGATGTAGGCGACGTCGGCCGGATGCAGCGCGTCGAGCCGCGCCCGCAGCGCCGCGGGATCGCGCTTCTCCGCCAGGGACTGCTGCACTTCCCGAAGGCTCTGCTGCAGGTCCTCGAGCTCGAGGCGCGCGTCAGGGGATATAAACGCCTCCCATGCGGGCGAGGATGGCGCCGGAGCGCTCGACGATGTAAGGCGTGGCGCGGCCGCGCTCGTAGCGTCGCGGACTGGGCAGGACTGCCGGCCGAAGTGATGGCGCGCCGCCGCTTCCGCGCCGAACACGCCTTCGCCCCATTCCGCGAAGTTGAGGTAGAGCTCGAGGATGCGGCGCTTGGACATCGTGCGCTCCATCATCCAGGTGATCGCCGCCTCCTGCGCCTTGCGCGCCCACGAGCGCTGCGAGGAGAGGAAAAGGTTCTTCGCCAGTTGCTGCGTAATGGTCGAGGCGCCCGCCACCACCCTGCCCTTCTGCTCGTTCTTCAGCATCGCCTTGTGGATCGCCTCCCAGTCGAAGCCTTCATGGGCGAGGAACTTCGCGTCCTCGGCCGCGATCACCGCGCGCTTGAGATGCGGCGAGATGCGCCCGTAAGGCGCCCAGCTGTGGCGTAGCCGGGCGCCCGGCTTCTCCAGGGTGCGGTTCATGAACGCGGTGGACGCCGGGTTCGCGAAGCTCCAGTACGCGATATGCGCGAAGAACCAGAGCTGCAGCGCCACGGCGAGGGCGACGAGGCTGCCCAGGGCGTAGCAGAAGATCGTCCACGCCCGCAGCAGACCGCCGACATGCTTAGCCATGGCGCAGGCGCTCGAGTACCGGTGCGGTCGCGGGGCGCACGCCTCGCCAGAGGAAGAAAGACTCGGCGGCCTGCTCGACCAGCATGCCCAGCCCATCGCAGGCGCGAGCGCCCGCCGCTCGTGCGGCGGCAAGGAACGGCGTATCGCGGCCGTACACCATCTCGTACGCGAGCACACCCGGACCGAGGACACCGGCCGGCAGCGGCGGCGCGGCACCCTGCAGACCGGCAGAAGTGGCGTTCACCACGATGTCGAAGCCCCTCGCGAGCGCACCGTAGCCGCTCGCCTTCAGGCCGGGAAACCGCCCCGCGAGCGCTTGCGCGCGTCGCATGTCGCGGTTCGCGATGACGAGCTCGATGGCGCCGGCCGCGAGAAGCGCAGCCACGACGCCCTGCGCCGCGCCCCCCGCCCCCATCAGCAGGACCCGCTTACCCCCGGGGTCGACCTGCAGGTTGCCGGCCAGATCGCGCACCAGGCCGATACCGTCGGTGTTATCGCCGAAAACCCCTTCCTTGAGCATGAGCGTGTTCACCGCGCGGGCCAGCCGCGCGCGCTCGCTCACCCCCGTGCAAAGCGCATACGCCTCCTCCTTGAAGGGCAGCGTGACGTTGAGGCCCTTGCCCCCGGAAGCGCGGAAGGCCGCGACGGCACCGGCGAAGCCGCCGAGCGGCGCCTCGATCGCCTCGTAGCTCAGCGCCTGGCCGGTCGCGCGGGCGAACTCGGCGTGGATCCGGGGCGACTTGGAATGCGCCACCGGATTGCCGATGACCGCGTAACGGTCGGCCACTATTCAGTCCAGATCTTGTCGCCTTGGCCGAAGAACCAGGTGCGG
>JAQSVY010000262.1 GCA_029266935.1 Burkholderiales bacterium | reverse complement strand
CGGCGGCGTGGGCTCCGCCTTCGCCGGCTCCTCGCGCTTGAGGCGATTGATGAGCTTCACGGCGAGGAAGATCACCCAGGCGAGGATCACGAAGTCGACGCAGGTCTGCAGAAACTTGCCGTAGAGGATCTTCGCCTCACCCACCTGCACCGCAAGGTCGGTGAAATCGAGGCCGCCCAACAGCGTTCCGATGAGGGGCATGAAAATGTCGCCGACGAGCGAGGCGACGATCTTGCCGAACGCGGCGCCGATGATGACGGCGACCGCGAGATCCACCGCGTTGCCCTTGACGGCGAATTCGCGGAACTCCTTGACGATGCTCATGGGTAGCTCACCTCTATGATTTCGATCGGCTCCTCGCCTGCCGGGCTGCGCAGCGTGACCGTATCGCCCTCCCGCGCCTTCAGCAGCGCCCTCGCCATCGGCGAGATCCACGACACATGGCCCCGCGCCGGGTCGACTTCATCGACGCCGACGATGCGAACCATTCTAGCTTCACGAGGGGTTCGAATCTTCACTTCGGCGCCGAAGAACACCTGATCGGTGTCGCGCCCGCTCGAGTGCACGATCTCCGCCGCCTCGAGGCGCTTGATGAGGAAGCGCACGCGGCGGTCGATTTCGCGCAGGCGCCGCTTGCCGTAGATGTAGTCGCCGTTCTCCGAGCGGTCGCCGTTCGAGGCCGCCCAGGCGACGGTCTTCACCACCTCCGGCCGCTCGAGCTCGACGAGCCGGCGCAGCTCGGCGTCCAGGCGCGCATACCCCTCCGGGGTAATGTAATTCTTGCCGCCGGGAGGAAGTGCGCTCTGCGCCAGCTCGACGTCGTCTTCGTCGTGGCCGTTTTCCTTGACAAAAGCTTTCGACATGGGGAGGTTCGCAACGATTCTATCTCCCCTTGCAACTGCTTCGCCAAGCTCCGAAAATTAGCGCGCTAAGGGAGTCAGAGGTGGCGGAGAAGAAGGGAGAAAAGCTCGATTTGCTGACGCGGCTGCGCATCCGCGAGCTGGTGCTGATGGGGCTCATCACCATCACCGCCGTGCTCGCCAACCTGCCCGAGAAATACGTCAGCGGGACGCTGGGGATCAGCCCGCAGGGCCTGATCGCGGTGCTCGCCATCGCGGTGATCATCGGGCTGTTCATGTACCTGAAGTTCGGCCTGTTCGTGGCGGTGTTGCTGCTCATCGCCGGCGCCAACATGCCCGATCAGATCGCCGAAGGCCTGAACATCTCGCGCGTTCCGATCGTGCTCGCGCTGGTGGCGCTGGTCGGCGTGGGCCTGATCAACAACGTGGTGAAGATGCTGCCCACCGGCCTCGAGCCCAAGCCCAAGGAAAAGAGCGCCGAAGGTATCCGCGCCATGTTCTACGGCATCGAGAAGAACAATCTCGTGTATGTGCAGAAGGTACTGTCGATGCGCTTCGACCCCAACGTGCACCACGAGAACGGTAATACGCCCCTCGCCTACGCCGCCATGAAAGGCAGCGTGCCGATGCTCGACCTGCTGCTCAGGAACGGCGCTGACCCCAGCCAGCTGACCAAGGAAGGCGACACGCCGCTCGAGCTGGCGCTGCGCATGGGCCATGCCGAGGCCGCCGACCTGCTCAAGCGCGCACGCATGTCGACAGGTGAGGTCCGCCCCGTCGAGGTGGCGCCAGTGACGCAGGCTGGCGGGTAACGGACTAGAATTAATCACGTAGAAACATTGGCTTAACTGTAATACCTCAGGTCCTTGATCAATATCAAGTTTTGCCGCTTACCGCGCCCCTAAGCTTGGGCGCATAATTGGATTACTGTATGGAAAACCAGTGCACCGCGATTCCCGCGGCGTGGCACTGGCTTTAACCCGGGAGAAGAAACGTGGAACAGACCATCGCCCCCGGTGGCGTCCGTGAGCAAGACATCTCGCGCGAGACGCTGCTCGAGAAGTACGCCAAGGGCAAGGAATCCTCGGTCGAGGAGGTTCGCCGTCGCGTAGCGCGCGCCCTCGCCCAGGTCGAGCCGGAGGACCGCCGCTCGCAGTGGGAGCGGCGCTTCCTGCAGGCGCAGGAGCAGGGCTTCATCCCCGCCGGGCGCATCAACTCGGCGGCTGGGGTAGCGATCCAGGCGACCCTCATCAACTGCTTCGTCCAGCCCGTCGGCGACTCGATCTCCGAGGTGGTGGACGGCAAGCCCGGCATCTACACCGCGCTGCGCGAGGCGGCCGAGACGATGCGCCGCGGCGGCGGCGTCGGCTACGACTTCTCCGCCATCCGGCCGAAGGGCGCGGAGGTGAAAGGCACGCATTCGCGCGCCAGCGGCCCGGTCTCCTACATGCGGGTGTTCGACCGCTCCTGCGAGACCGTCGAATCCGCCGGCGCCCGGCGCGGCGCCCAGATGGGCGTGTTGCGCTGCGACCATCCCGACATCGAGGATTTCGTCCACGCCAAGGACCAGGGCGACCTCGCCAACTTCAACATCTCGGTCGGGGTCACCGATGAATTCATGCTCGCCGTCGAAAAGGATTCCTTTATTGAATTAATTCATAAAGCGAAGCCGTGGCCGGCGAACAAGGACGCCTACCGGCGCGAGGACGGGCTGTGGGTCTACCGCAAGCTGCGCGCGCGCGAGCTGTGGGAGCAGGTCATGCGCTCCACCTACGACCACGCCGAGCCCGGGATCCTGTTTCTCGACCGCATCAACCGCGACAACAACCTCGCCTACTGCGAGACCATCGAGGCGACCAACCCCTGCGCCGAGCAGCCGCTGCCGCCCTACGGCTGCTGCTGCCTGGGTTCCATCGATCTCACCAAGTTCGTCAGAAACGCTTTTCTGGAAAATTCCTCTTTTGATTTTGAAGCGTTTGCCGGGGTCGTCGCGGTATCGATCCGCATGCTGGACAACGTGCTCGACGTCACGGCGTGGCCGCTCGAGCAGCAGCACGCCGAGGCGATGGCCAAGCGCCGCGTCGGCCTGGGCTTCACCGGCCTGGGCGACGCGCTCATCATGCAGCGGCTCAAGTACGACACCGAAGAGGCGCGGCGCATGGCGGCGCGCATCTCGGAAGCGATGCGCGACGCTGCGTACCGGGCCTCGGTGGACCTGGCACGGGAGCGCGGCGTCTTCCCGCTCTTCAATGCCGACCTCTACCTCTCGGGCACCAGCTTCGCGGCGCGGCTGCCCGAGGAGATCAAGGCCCTGATCGGCAAGCACGGCATCCG
>JAQSVY010000261.1 GCA_029266935.1 Burkholderiales bacterium | reverse complement strand
CGGCGCGGTGAGCGACATCACCCAGCTGATGCTCGCGAGCAGCCCGAGGCGCATGATAAGCGCGAGCGAGAGGCCGACGACGCGCGCCCGGTCGCGCGCCTTCGGCGGCAGCCGGTCGGCGAGGATGGCGATGAAGATCAGGTTGTCGATGCCCAGCACGATCTCGAGCACGACCAGTGTCAGAAAGCCGACCCAGACGGTCGGATCGGTCAGCCATTCCATTGCCGCCTCCTAAGCTGGGTTCCGTTGCGCCACGGGAGCGACTCGAGCACTACGGCGCGACCTCTTCCGGCGCCCGGCCGGTGCGGATCCATGCCTGCATCGCCTTGAGGGCCAGGGTCTCGACGCCGACGAAGCCGTGCGCGGTGAAGGCCTCGCAGGCGCCGCCGCGCGCCGGGCCGCCGCCGCGCACGGTGACGAGCGGCCTGCCGCTGCGCTTCGCGAACGCCTGCGCGTCGCGGTACGAGGTGAAACGACAGGGGTCCTCGGCATGGTGGACCCACAGCAATTCGCTTCGCAACGCATCGAATTTCACCCTCGAGAGCCCGGGCCCATTCTTCCCGGCGACGAACACCGAGGAGGTGAGGATGACGCGCCGCGCGAGCTCCGGATTCATGCGCGCGGCATGGAAGGCGCTTAGCGAGCCTTCGCTCGTGCCGATGAAGGTCCAGTCGGCCACGCCGTACTTGCGCGACGCCTCTGCCACGAGCGCCGCTACGTCGGCGCCGTAGCGCGGCGTCTCGCGGAATTCGTGGTAGAAAGTCGGCCAGTGGTCCGAGGGCGCGTCGACCACCATCACCAGGGTTTCGGGGTCGAGCCAGTGCCGGCGCGTGCGCACGAGGAAGTTTCCGCGCAGGTCGAACTTGAGCTCGCCGCCCTCCTGGCGCAGCTTGAGAATACCGGGGTGCCCGGGGAAAAGCGCGACGCCGTACTTCAGCTCATTTCTGCCCGGGAGCCGAGTCACCAGGCCCGCGATGGTATAGCCGTCGCGCTTTACCGTCAGCACCTCGTGCGGGTGCGCGAGGTTCGGGTCCTGACGGCCCTGTGCCTGCGCCGCACCGGCGGCGAGGAGCGCCGCGGCGATCAGCGGAATAAACCAACCCGGAGCGCCCATTGGGGCAGCTCAGTACGACTTCGGCAGGCCGAGCACGCGCTCGGCGATGAAGCAGAGGATGAGCTGCGGCGTGACCGGCGCGATGCGCCCGACGAGCGACTCGCGCAGATAGCGCTCGACGTGGTACTCGCGCGCGTAGCCGAAGCCGCCGTGGGTCATGACCGCCTGCTGGCAGGCGTCGAAGCAGGCTTCGCCGGCGAGGTACTTGGCGGCATTCGCCTCGGCGCCGCAGGGCTTTCCCTGGTCGTAGAGCGAGGCGGCCTTGAAGGCCATGAGGTTCGCCGCCTCGAGCGCCATCCAGTTCGCCGCGAGCGGATGCTGGATGCCCTGGTTCTGCCCGATCGGCCGGTCGAATACGATGCGCTCTCTTGCGTATCTGGCTGCGCGCGCGAGGGCGCAGCGGCCGAGGCCGACCAGCTCCGCGGCAATGAGGATGCGCTCGGGGTTCATCCCGTGCAGAATGTATTCGAAGCCCTTGCCCTCCTCGCCGATGCGGTCGGCCTCCGGCACCGGCAGCGCGTCGAAGAACACCTGGTTCGAGTCGACCGCGTGCCGGCCCATCTTGTCGATCTCGCGCACCTCGATGCGGCCGCGGTCGAAGTCGGTGTAGAAGAGCGTCAAGCCAACTTCTGTTCTTGCGAGCAACAAGACCTTCTCGGCCACCTGCGCCGTCGAGATCCACACCTTCTGCCCGGACACGACGTAAATGCTGCCGCGCTTCTCGGCCTTCACCTTGATCTTTTTCGTGTTCAGTCCCGTGTTGGGCTCGGTCACGGCGAAGCAGGCGCGGTGCTTGCCGTCGATGAGCGGCGGCAGCATGCGCTTTTTCTGCTCCTCGGTGCCGAAAAGCACGACCGGATTCAGGCCGAAGATGTTCATGTGCACGGCCGACGCCCCGGAGAAGCCGGCGCCCGACTCGGCGATCGCCTGCATCATCACCGCCGCCTCGCTGATGCCCAGCCCCGCGCCGCCGTAGGCTTCCGGCATGGCGATGCCGAGCCAGCCGTCGCTCGCGCAGGCCTGGTGGAAGTCGGCCGGGAACCCGCCCTCGCGATCCCGCTTCAGCCAGTACTCATCGGGAAAGCGCGCGCAGAGCTTTTCCATCGCCTCGCGGATCCGCAGCTGCTCGTACGACAATTCGAAGTTCATCCTTTACGGCGCCGCGCGAGCTGCGCGAGGCCGAGCGCGATCAGGACCAGCGGCCACCAGGTGGACAGGAGGTTGCGCAGCTCCTTCCACTGGAGGAACTCCAAGTTGTGCGCGAGGAAGAGAAGCCCGAGCACCACCAGCACGATGGGCCAGACGATGCCGTCGCGTTCGCTCGCCATGAACCCCCCTTAAATGGGGACAGATCCCATTTTTCTCATCTCGGCGATCTCGGCGTCGTCGAAGCCGAGCTCGACCAGGATCTCGCGCGAATGCTCGCCGAGCTGCGGCACCCCGGAGCGGATGCGGCCGCCGCGGCGGCCGTCGGCCCACACCGGGAAAGGCACGAAGCCTCCCTTCACCGTCTCGCGCGCGACGATCTGCTCGTTGCTGGTTGCTTCCCCCGGCGTGACGCACAGGTCGACCGGCACGTCGTTGCCGCCGAGGCGCTCAAGCCATTCTGCGGCGCTCTTCGAGCGTATCGTCGCCTCGATCTTGCTGGACAGCTCGTCGCCGTGCTGCCTGCGCAACGCGTCGGTGGCAAAGCGCTCGTCGCGCAGCTCCGGCGCCACCTCGAGGAAGTTCTGCCAGAAGTGTTCTTCGAGGATGCCGAGCGTGAGGCGCTTGCCGTCGGCGGTCTCGAAGACGTCGTTGACCGGGAAAATGTGCGCGCGCGGGTCGACGTCAGGGTCGAGGCTGTGGCGCATCGCCGCCCAGAAGAAAGCCGACTCGAAGAGCGACAGGTCGAGATTCACGCCCTTGCCCGTGCCGTCCCTTTCCTGCAGGGCGGCGAGGATGGCGATCGCGGCAAAGGCGCCGCCGCTCATGTCGGCGAGCGGCAGCGAGGAGCGCACCGGCGCCTTCAGCCACTGGCCCGGGAAGGCGAGGGCCCCGGCGGCGGCGACGTAATTCACGTCGTGGCCCGGCCGCTCGCGCCAGGGCCCGGTCTG
>JAQSVY010000260.1 GCA_029266935.1 Burkholderiales bacterium | reverse complement strand
CTGCGACAATGCGCGCTAGGAGCATCAGGCGCTCGCGCTGCAGGGCCGGTCGATGCGGGTCCATGTTGCTAGGCCCTGCCGCGGAACATCGCGACCACCCGCCCCTGCCATGCCCGGGCGAATCGATCGCGCTCGGCGACGGAAGCCTTCGGCGAGAGCGCCCGGCGTAGCGAGGCAGTCAAGTCCTCGTCCATGGCGGGCACGCGCGCGAGGTCGATCTCTACGGATCGGCCGGTATCGACGCGTGTAAAGCGCAAGTCGGCGGCGATCGGGGCGCCGAAGGCGAGCAGGCCGCGTCGAGCGAATCGACCGGCGATGCCCTTGAAGCCGCCTTCGGCCGCCGCCCCGGTGATGAGGCCGGCGACGCTCGCAAGCACGCCGCTCACGCCTTCGTCGAGGTCCCCGCGCAACTCGACCCGGATGGCACCACGCTCGGGGACTTCACCCGGATAGAGCCGGGCGAGCGCCTCCACGGTGGCGAGGTAGGCACCGGCGACCGTCGGACAGGAGTGGCCGGTGAGCTTCACCGCGTCCAGGTAGGAATATTCCAGCCGCCCGTCCTCGGCGGCACCGAGGAATTCGGCGAGCGGATCGCGCATGACGATGGTGCTCATGCCTTGTGGAGCCGTGCACGGCCGGAAGGTTGCGGCCGGCCCGGAAAAGCTTGATCGTTGCTAAGCCATTCGCGCAGCCGGACAACGTCCGGGACGCGCACCTTGCGCCCCTGCACCTCGAGCAGGCCCTCGAGCGCGAGCTCGCGCAGGATGCGAGAAAGGTGCTCGGCGCTCAGGTTGAGCTGCGAGGCGATCGCCCTCTTCGCCGCCGGCAGCGTAAGGCTGACCGCGCCGCTCTCGGCCGCCGGCACGCCGCGCAGCAGCCAGGCGGCGAATCGCTTGCCGCCCGAGCCGAGCGCATACAGGTCGAGCTCGCGCACGCTGGCATGGAGCTTGGCGGCAAGCGCCGCGATGACGCGGCGGGCGAACGCGGGGTTGCGCTCCAGCTCGGCGAACACCGTCTCCTTGGCGACGTGCAGGACCAGCGCGTCGCCGAGCGCCACCGCGCTGACGATGTAGGGCTTCTCGAGGAACATGATCGCCTCGCCAAAGCTGCGGCCCGCGTCTACGATCGCGCTCACCCGCTCGCGCCCGTGCGCGGCCGGCGCGGCGAGCTTCACGCGGCCATGCACCACGGCATAGAAGCCGCTGGAGGCCTGCCCGAGGCGAAACAGGGTGTCACCGCGCCGCAGGCGGCGGCGGGTGGTGCCAGCGGCGAGGCGCGCAAACGCCTCGGGCGCGAGACCCTGGAAAAGCGGCAAGTGGGCGAGGAAGTTCCGGATGTCCGGCTCGCGGCGCATACGGCATGAGAATACGGGAGGCGAGCGGCGCGGTTGACTTGCGTCAACGCGTCGCTACATCCTGAAGTTGATTCAGGTCAGCCGTGGCCGGGTGCGGCGCATCGCCCGCGCCAAGGGGGCGCAGGCGAGCGCGGCGATCCCCATCCAGAGCAACGTCCGCAGCGCCATCGCCGCCACCGTGCGCATCTCGTAGGCGGCGCCCGCGGCGATGTGGCCGCCCAGGGCGGCGAAGAAGAGCGCGGTAAGCAGCGCGAGCCCGAGCGACATGCCGGCCGCCCAGGGCTTGCGCCGCCACAGGCCGATGCCCGCCGCGACGTACGCAAAGCCGGCCAGGAAGTTGAACCACACGATGTAAGGCACGTAGCTGCCCGCCGCCTCCGCGCCGTCGGCGAAGAGCACCCGGCCTCCGGAGAAGATCGTGGCCGCGCCGAAAAGCGCGGCCACCAGGGCGGCGGCGCGGATCACAATTTCTTCCAGCCCGGATGACTGAAGAACTGCCCGTACTGGTTGAGCGCCTTTGCCACCTGCTCGGCGCCTTCGCGGGGGTGCTCGCCCTTCATCGCCTCGGCGCCGGCAAGGAGCTCGGCGATGACGAGGTGCAGCTGGGCGTCGGCGTCTTCGGGCAGCTTGCAGTTCTGCACGATGTAGGCGACCTCGCCGTTCACCTTGGCGGCGAGCGCTTCGTACTGCTTCTCGGTCGCCTTGTTGGCATGGATCGCCTTCACGTCCTTGGCCACCGCGGCGCGAATGTTGCTCATTCCCTTGCGCAACGGCGCATCGGTCTGCCACTTCTTACCGTGGTCGAGGACGAGCTTCGCCTCGCCCGCGTCATGACCGTGCTCGTGGGATTCTCCCGCGGCCGCGGCGGGGCCCGCGACAGCGAGCGCGAAGGCGAGCGCGACGGCTGCTTGCTTGATCTTGCGGTTGATCGGATCCATGAACCTTTCCCTCCTTGGTACCCGACGGTGCCGGGCTTACTTCCATAGACGCGGGTCGGCCAGCGCCGTTCGGACGCCTTCGCGAAAGCTTGACAGTTGCTAAGATGGAGCCATGACAATGGCTGCGGCTGCGCTGGCGCTTCTTGTCCTGGTCGCGGCTCCGGCATGGGCCGGATGCGGCGATCGGCCCGGACCGGGCGTCGAATGGTCGGGGTGCACCAAGTCGCGCCTGGTCCTCAAAGGCCGGGACCTGCGGGGCGCAAACCTGGAGCGCGCGGTCCTGGTCGGGGTCGACTTCACCTCGTCCGACCTCGGCGGGGCGACGTTCCGCGGCGCCGAGATCAACCACGCCTCCTTCAGCAAGGCCCTGCTCCAGGGCGCGACCTTCGAGAAGACGGTCGCCGTGCGCGCCGACTTCTCGGGCGCGCGGTTCGCCAACGCGTCGCTCGAGAAAGCGGAGTTCCACCGCTCCAACCTGGCGGACGCGATGCTGGGCGGCGTGAACCTTTCCAAGGGGGACTTCGGCCGCTCGGTGTTCGACCGCGCCGACCTCACCGGCGCGTCGCTGCGGCTCACGAACTTGGCGCGCACCAGCTTCGTCGGCGCGAAGCTCGCGGGCACCGATCTCACCCAGGCCTTCCTGTTCGGCGCGCGCGTTACGGCGACGGACCTTTCCGCAGCGAAGGGATTGACCCAGGAGCAGCTCGACGTCGCCTGCGGCGACGCGAAGACCAAGGTGCCGGCGGGACTCAAGACACCGGCGTCGTGGCCGTGCGAGGAGTAGCGCCGAGCTCTGCTAGGTCTGGGACCGCATCCACTGCCGCAGCTCGATGGCGTTGCCATCGGGGTCGCGGATCTCAGCTCGGGCGTAGGAGGGCCGCTTGATCGGGCCCCAGCTCGCCTCGACGCCCTGCGCCTTGAGC
>JAQSVY010000259.1 GCA_029266935.1 Burkholderiales bacterium | reverse complement strand
GGGCACCCGCACGTCAAGGTCGCCGTGCTCTCGACCTACGAGCACAGGAGCTACGACCTCGCCGACCTCGCGCTCACCTTCGTGCCGCAGACCGACCTCGCCATCCTCAACTACATCGCCAATCACATCATCCAGAGCAACGCGGCGAACAGGGACTTCGTCGGCAGGCACGTCGCGTTTCGCCTGGCGAACGCGGACATCGGCTACGGCCTGCGGCCGGAGCACGCGCTGCAGAGGGCGGCGAAGAACGCCGGCGATCCGGGCGGCTTCAAGCCCATCTCCTTCGAGGAGTTCGCGCGCCACGTATCGAAGTACGACGCCAACTTCGCGGCGAAGCTCTCCGGCGTGCCGGCCGAGCGCCTGCGCGCGCTCGCGCAGCTCTATGCCGACCCGAAGCTGAAGGTGACGTCCTTCTGGACGATGGGCTTCAACCAGCACACGCGCGGGGTATGGGCGAACCACGGCGTGTACAACCTGCACCTCCTCACGGGCAAGATCTCCACGCCGGGGAACAGCCCGTTCTCGCTCACCGGGCAGCCCTCGGCGTGCGGCACGGCGCGCGAGGTGGGCGTCTTCGCGCACCGCCTGCCGGCCGACATGGTGGTCATGAATCCGAAGCACCGCGCGATCGCCGAGGAGATCTGGAAGCTGCCCGCGGGCACCATTCCCGAGAAGCCCGGCTACCACGCCGTGCTGCAGAGCCGGATGCTGAAGGACGGCCGGCTCAACTGCCTGTGGACGCAGACCACCAACAACGTGCAGGCGGGACCGAACTCGGCGCAGGAGATCTGGCCGGGGTGGCGCAATGCGGACAATTTCGTGGTGGTCTCCGACGTCTACCCAACCATGAGCACGGCCGGGGCCGACCTGATCCTGCCCTCGGCGATGTGGGTGGAGAAGGAGGGCGCCTTCGGCAACGCCGAGCGGCGCACGCAGTTCTGGCAGCAGCTCGTCAATGCGCCGGGCGAGGCCCGCTCCGACCTCTGGCAGATCATGGAATTCTCGAAGCGCTTTCGCATGGAGGAGGTGTGGCCGGCGGAGCTGCTCGCGAAGAGGCCCGAGTACAGGGGCAAGACGCTCTTCGAGATTCTGTTCAGGAACGGGCAGGTCGATGCTTTTCCGAATGCCCAGCTGAACCCCGAGTACGAGAACCACGAGGCGAAGCATTTCGGCTTCTACGTGCACAAGGGGCTGTTCGAGGAGTATCGGCGTTTCGGCAACGGCAAGGCGCACGACCTCGCGCCCTTCGACACCTACCACCGGGTGCGCGGCCTGCGCTGGCCGGTGGTCGACGGGAAAGAGACCAAGTGGCGCTTCAGCGAGGGCCACGATCCCTACGTGAAGAAAGGCACGGGCTTCCAGTTCTATGGCAACCCGGACAACAGGGCCTACGTCTACGCCTTCCCCTACGAGCCGGCCGCGGAGACCCCGGACAAGGAGTACCCGATGTGGTTCGTCACCGGCCGCGTCCTGGAGCACTGGCACACCGGCACGATGACGCGCCGCGTACCGGAGCTGCACCTCGCCTTCCCGAACGCGGTGGCATACCTGCATCCCGAAGACGCGAAGGCCCTCGGTGTCCGGCGCGGCGACGAGGTCGAGATCGCCTCGCGCCGCGGCAGCATGCGCAGCCGCGTGGAGACGCGCGGCCGCGTGAAGGTGCCGCGCGGCCAGGTGTACGTGCCGTTCTTCGACGCGAGCCAGCTCGTCAACAAGGTGACGCTGGATGCGACCGACCCGATCTCGCTGCAGACCGACTTCAAGAAGTGCGCGTGCAGGGTGAGGAAGGCATGAAGTGCCTCGCGACGATTCCCAAGGGTTTCGTTTTCCTGTCTCTCCTGCTGCTGACTCCGGCTTTTGCCCAGCAGGCCCACGACCCGCTGCGCCCCGGCGCCGGCTTCGCGGAGGACCCGAAGACCGCGCCGCTCGTCAACGCGGAGAACGACGACAAGAAGCGCGTGCGCTCCTACGCCATGCAGCCGCCGACCATCCCGCACAAGACCGACAACTACCAGCTCGACCGCTTCGCCAACCGCTGCATGATGTGCCACGCGCGCACGCGCGCGCCGGAGACGCAGGCCACGCCGATCAGCATCACGCACTACATGGACCGCGACGGCAACTTCCTCGCCGACGTCTCGCCGCGGCGCTACTTCTGCGACCAGTGCCACGTGGTGCAGATGGAGGGCCAGCCGCCGCCGGTGAGGAGCACCTTCCGCGACGTGGACGAGATCATCAGGGGCAAGGCCAGGAAATAGATGCGGGACTTCCTCCGCCGCTACTGGCGCACGCTGACGCGTCCGAGCGCCTACTACAGCCTCGGATTCCTCACCATCGGCGGCTTCGTTGCCGGGGTGCTCTCCTGGGGCGCCTTCAACACCGCGATGGAGTTCACCAACACCGAGCAGTTCTGCATCGCTTGCCACGAGATGCGCGACAACGTCTACCAGGAGATCCAGCCCACCATCCACTTCACCAACCGCTCCGGGGTGCGCGCCAAGTGCTCCGACTGCCACGTACCCAAGGACTGGACGCACAAGATGGCGCGCAAGATGCAGGCCTCGAAGGAGGTATGGGGTTGGATCTTCGGCACCATCAGCACGCGCGAGAAGTTCCTCGCCAAGCGCCGCGAGCTCGCCGAGCGCGAGTGGGTGCGCATGCGGGCCAACGATTCGCTCGAGTGCCGCAACTGCCACGAGTTCGGCAGCATGGACTTCACGCGCCAGAGCAAGCGCGCCGCCGAGGCGCATTCCACCTCGCTGCAGTCGGGGGAGAAGACCTGCATCGACTGCCACAAGGGCATCGCACACCGGCTGCCGGACATGGCGAAACAATAGGAACGCTCATGAGTGAGATGCAGAAAAAGGAAGAATTCCGGACCTGGCTTTTCCTCACCGCGGTGCTCGCCCCGGTCCTCGCGGTGCTGGTGGTGAGCGGCTACGGCTTCGTGGTGTGGATATCGCAGATCATCGGCGGCCCACCCGGTTCTTGACGTGGATCAACCCGAGGCGGCGCCCGGCCGGCAAGCTCTGAGCATGGACAGGGCCCTGCGAGCGATTCCAGTGCTGTACGCCTGCCGCGGCTGCGAGCGCGACGGGCCGGCGCGCGCGGTGGCGCGGCTGCTCGACCGGCGCGGCCTGGGCGAGGCCTACCTCTCGGGTGCCGAGGCCGACCGGGCGCGCGCCCGCTTTCCCGTCTACGCCATCGAGGGCTGCGA
>JAQSVY010000016.1 GCA_029266935.1 Burkholderiales bacterium | reverse complement strand
GCCGCCCCGAGCACCACGAGTACCGCTGGGTCACCTACGAGGAGGCCGAGGAGCTCCTGCCGCCGCGCCTCGCCATCGTCCTCGACTGGGCAAGGCGCACCATCTCCGGCGGCTAGGCGTAGACTCTCCCCGCAAAGGGGAGCCCATGGGCAAGATCGTCTTCATCGCGCTGGTCATCGGCCTGGCGTACGCCTGGCACAAGGGCATGCTGGACGAGTTCATCGGGCAGCGCGCCGAGACGCCGGCCGCGGCCAGCAAGGAGCGTTACGATCCCCACAAGCGCTACGCAGGCGCCGACACCTCGCTCGCGGAGCAATGTGCCGAGGCACGCGCGAAGGTCAGGGAGCTCGAAGGCTGGGCGAACGGCAAGGACACCGCGCTCGAGCAGACGCGCCAGTTCATCGAAGACCGTTGCCGCGGGCTCTGATGGCTTGTGCCTTGCCAACCCCTGACAGGGGTAGATTCAGGTCTTCTTGTTCTTCCTGATGAGCTGATGGAGCTGCGCGAGCGGGCGGTGCTTGGCCGGCTCGACCTGCGCCTCGCGCGAGCCGCCGGCACGCGCATCCTCGACCCGCGCGTGCTCGTTTTCATGGCAGTAGATGCACAAGAGCTCCCAGTTCGAGCCGTCGGGCGGGTTGTTGTCGTGGTTGCCGTCCTTGTGGTGCACGGTAAGCTCGCGCACGCGCTTGCCGCTGAATTCGCGCGCGCAGCGCGCGCAGATCCACGGCAGGATCTTCAACGCTTTTCCACGATAGTCCTTATCCACTGTTCCGCAGGCCTGCGGCCACGCCGTTGATGGTGAGATGGATGATGCGCAGCAGGCGGTCGTCCTTCCCGGCGCGGTAGCGGTGCAGCAGCTCGACTTGCAGGTGGTTGAGCGGATCGAGGTAGGGGAAGCGGTTGCGGATCGAGCGCGCGAGCGTCGGGTTGTCGGCGAGGAGCTCCTCGCGAGCGGTGATGGCGGCGAGCCAGCGCCGTGCGCGGTGCCACTCCTGCGAGATGCGCGCGAATGTCTGCTCGCGCAGTGCCGCGTCGGGCACGAGCTCGGCGTAGCGCGAGCCGATCGCGAGGTCGGTCTTGGCGAGCACCATGTCCATGTTGGAGAGCACAGTCTGCCAGAAGGGCCAGGCGCGGTGCATCTCGCGCAGCTCCTCCAGCCTGCCTTCGCGCGCCTCGATCCAGCCCTCGACCGCGGCGCCGAAGCCGTACCAGCCCGGCAGCATGAGGCGGCACTGGCTCCAGCTGAACACCCACGGGATGGCGCGCAGGTCCGCGATCGACTCGCCGGCCTTGCGCGAAGCCGGGCGGCTGCCGATGTTGAGCTCCGAGATCTCGGCGATCGGCGTCGAGGCACGGAAGTAGGCGACGAAGCCGGGCGCATCCACCAGCTTCCTGTATGCCTCGAGCGCGCGGCGGGAAAGGGACTCCATGATCGCCATGTCGCGCTCGCGGCTGCGGTGGTGCGGCGGGCGCGCGAGGCTCGCTTCGAGCGTCGCGGCGGCGAGCGTCTCGAGGTTGCGCCGCCCGCTTTCGGGATCCGCGTACTTGCTCGCGATCACCTCGCCCTGCTCGGTGAGCCGCAGCGCCCCGTCGACGGTGCCAAGGGGCTGGGCGAGCACCGCCTCGAAGCTCGGCCCGCCGCCGCGGCCGATGGTGCCGCCGCGGCCGTGGAAGAGCCGCAGCCGCACGCCGCGCGGCTTGCACACCGCGAGGAGCGACTGCGCCGCCTTGTAGAGCGACCAGTTGGAGGTGAGGTAGCCGCCGTCCTTGTTGCTGTCGGAGTAGCCGAGCATCACCTCCTGCTCGTTGCCCCGCCCGCGAATCCACTCCGCGTATAGCGGGAGCGCGAGAGCGGCGGCGACGATGTCGCCGCATTTCTCCAGGTCCGCGATCGACTCGAACAGCGGAATGATGTCGAGCTCGAGCGGCGCCGCCGCCCCGGGCTTCACCAGCCCCGCCTCGCGCAGCAGCAGCCCCACTTCCAGCAGGTCCGAGACCGAGTCGCAGTGCGAGATCACGTAATGCGGCAGCGCCCGCGCGCCGTAGCGGCGTCGGCCTTCGGCGGCCGCGGCGAGGATGCCGAGCTCCTTCTCCACGAGCTCGGAATACTCGAGGTACGGCGAGCGCAGCGGCCTCGGCCCAGCCAGCTCGCGGCAAAGGAGGTCTACACGCTGTTCTTCTTGCATGGACGAGTACTTCTCGACAACCCCGGCCCTCGCCAGCAACTCACTGACTGCGGCCTCGTGCACGTCGGCGCTCTGCCGCAGGTCGATCGGCGCGAGGTGGAAGCCGAACAGATTCAGCTTGCGCTGCAGCGTTCGCAGCCGCCCGCGTGCCAGCCTCGCTGCACCCTGGCTTTCCAGCGAGGTTCTTACGATCTGCAGCTCGGACTGCAATTCCTCCGCGCTCGCATAGGGCGCGCCCTCGCAGATGGGCGCCGGGCTGGCGTGATGCTGCGCAAGCGCCTCGGCCGTGGCGGCAAGGCGCGCGTAGATCCCGGTCATCGCGCGCCGGTAGGGCTCGTGGCTGCGGTAGGGCGAGGCGTCGCCGCGCGCCGCCAGCGGCGCGATCGGCGCCGGCGCCGGGTGGATGCGGTCGGAGATGCCGAGCTCTTTGCCGAGCAGGTTGGCTTCCTCGAGGTAGTGCGTGAGCGCAAGCCGCGCCTGCTGCGCGAACGCGGAGCGCAGCACCGCCGCGTCGACATGCGGGTTGCCGTCGCGATCGCCGCCGATCCACGTGCCGACCGTGAGGAAAGGCGGCAGCTCCGGCGCCTCCTCGAGCGCGTAGCGCTCCTTCAACGCCTGCTCGAACTGCGCGTACAGGCGCGGCAGCTCGGTCAGGAAGGTGATTCGGAAGTAGCCGATGCCGTTCGCCACTTCCTCCGGAACGGCGAGGCGGCTGCCGCGCAGCATCGCGGTGAGCCACAGGCGCAGCACTTCGCCGTGGATCGCCTCGTCCCGCTCGGCGCTTTGCGGCTGCGCGAGGAGCCGCGCGATCTCGCGCTCGGTGTCGAGGATGCTCTGGCGCTGCACTTCCGTCGGATGCGCGGTGAGCACCGGGCTCACGCGCGCATGGGCAAACCACCCCAGCAGCTTCTCCGCGCTCACGCGCGCCTCGCGCACCTTGTCGAGCGCGCTGGAGAGGCTCCCGGGGCGCCGCGGCGAGCCCGCTTGCGCGTACGCGCGGCGGCGCCGGTGCTGCTGCTCGTCCTCGGCGATGTTGAGGAGATGCGAGAAAAAGCTGAACGCGCGCACCACGTGCAACGTCTGCTCCGGATCGAGCGCGTTGAGCAGCTGCTCGAGCTCCGACTTCCCCTCGGCCTCGCGCCGGAAGCGCACCGCGGTCTGGCGGATGCGCTCCACGCGCTCGAGCATGTCCGGCCCCACCTGCTCGCGGATCACCTCGCCCAGCAGCCGGCCGAGGAGACGCCGGTCTTCCCGGAGAAGATGCTCTTTCTGGTCTTCCACTTTTCGATTTTAGGCGTACGATTGGTCGCTCGAACCGAAAGGAGGTCCCCATGTGCTTCGAGTTCGAGCAGGAGTATCTGCGGCAACGCGCCGAGGAGGCGCGCAGGGAAGCGGAGAAGTCCAAGGAGCGCCTGGCGCCCAAGCCGGCGCCCGAGAGAGACAAGGACGTGAAGCAGCCGGATCCCGTACCGGCCTGAAACAAAAACCCCGCCGAGGCGGGGTTTTTAGTTTGTTTGCGTACTTCCGGGCTATTACTACTGTCCGGCCATGGCTTCTTTCCAGATCACGGTGTCGTCGACGGCGTAAATCATGCAGTTGCCCTTGGCCACGGTGCCGCACTGGCGCACCGCCGCGTCGCGAGCGTCGTTCACGCCGCCGGCGAAGCCGCAGCGGCCGTCGTCGCTCACCGCATAGGCGCGCGGCCCAGGCGACTCGAGGAACGCGCGGTAGAGGTTGCGGCAGGCATCGGTCTTCACGTTGGGCAGCCGGTCGACGGCAAGCAGCGTGCGGCGGTCGGGCTCGTCGGCGTCCATGCGCGCGAACTGCACGCCGTGCTGGCCGAGGAAGCGTTCGACAGCCGGCAGCCAGTAGCGCACGCCGACCGTGCTGCCGAAGAGGTAGTGCCCGTCGGTGCCGAAGGCGGGCTGCAGCACGTACTCGGCCTTGGCGCCGCCGGCGGCGAAGCGCTCGAACCAGAGCTTCGAGGTTTTCGCGTTGAAGAAGCGGTCGTTCTCGGCGTAGTGGAAGAGCACCGGCACCTTCACCTGCTTGCCGAGGCGATCGAGCACGCGCGCTACCGGCTCGACTGCGCAGGGCACGCCGGGGCTCGAGACCGGGTCGCCGCCGCGGCCGGCGGCGAAGCCGAGCACCGCGGTCAGGCCCTGCGGCTGGCGCGTGCCGGCGGTGAAGAGCGCCACCATCGCGCCGGCCGACTGACCGGCGAGGATCATGCGCGAGCCGTCCACGAAGGGCAGCGAGCGCGCATAGTTGTAGGCGGTCATCACGTCGTCGGCCGCATTGCTCTCGGCGCGTGCGTAGTCCGGATTCGCGCATGAGCCCGGATCCTCGGCCATCGCGCCGCCGGTGGCGCCGAAGCCACGGCGCAGCGGCATGATCACCATGTAGCCGCGGCGCGCGAACACCGCGGCGGCGCCGATCAGCAGGTCGGACGATTCCCTGGCGCGCTCGCGCGCCGAGGCGGAAACACCGTGGTTGAGGACCACCGCGCCGAACGGGCCGTCGCCTTCAGGGCGCAGGATCGTCGCCGCGATGGCGTAGCGGCCGTCGCCGGCCAGGATCTTCACTTTCTCCTGGATCAGGCGCGGCCCCATATATGACTTCTCCTCCTGCGCGATGGCGCCGGAGCCGAGCGTGCCGAACAGGGTTGCGGCGCACAAGATCGCCGCCCGGACCAGTTCTCGTCCTCCCTTCACCTACGTCCTCCATCAGCTTAGAACGTGACGAAGTGTAGCCAGAGTAATGACAGAGGACTAGGGAAAATTACGTCATGGTTTCGGTAAGTGAACCGATCCACGTCGGGGAAGGCCGTCACCACATCGCGCGCAGCCTAGCTGCAATTTTTACAACGGGTTCTTCGGCGACTGACACAGGCTCCAGGCACGACATCACCGCCTCAGTGACAAAGCGGCTGCGCGCGCCATACACGTGCCGATCGCCCATGCGCGACTGCTGCGTGATGTAGTACTTGAGCGGGGCGATGAGCTCTAGGTCGCTCTTCGCGCGCGTCATCGCCACGTAGAGGAGCCGCCGCTCCTCCTCGATGAGCTCCGCGCGCCCGGTCGAGAACTCGTTCGGGAAGCTGCCGTCGGCGACGTTGAGCACGAACACCGCGTCCCATTCCTGGCCCTTGGCCGAGTGCACGGTGGAGAGGACGAGGTAATCCTCGTCCAGGTGCGGCGCGCCCGCGAGGTCGCCCGTGGCGGCGGGCGGGTCGAGCGCCAGCTCGCTCAGGAATTGCTCCCGGGACGCGAAATTCGCCGAGATCCGCTCCAGTTGGAGAAGGTCCCCCGCCCTGACCTGCGCCTGCTCGTACAGGCGCTCGAGGTGCGGCTCGTACCATTGGCGCACCCGCCCGACCTGGCCTGCCCACGGGGTTTGCGGGTTAAAGAGATCTCTGAGGAGGCTCACGAAGCCCGGGTCGGCAGACTCCCAATGCTGGAAGAGCTTCTCTGCCTTTGCCGGCCCGACGCCGGGCAGAAGCTGCAAGGCCCTGAATGCCGCCACACGGTTCTTCGGGTTGTCGGCCCAGCGCAGCACCGCGAGCATGTCCTTCACGTGCGCCGCCTCGAGGAACTTGAGGCCGCCGTACTTCACGTAGGGGATGTTGCGGCGCACGAGCTCGAGCTCCAGCACGTCGCTGTGGTGGGAGTTGCGGAAGAGCACCGCCTGGCGCTTGAGCTCGATGCCCCGCTCGCGCGCTTCGAGCACGCGGCCGACCACGTAGCTCGCCTGCGCCTGGTCGTCGATCACGGTGACGTAGCGCGGCTTCCCGCCCTGCGGCTTCACCGCGCGCAGGCTCTTGCCGATGAGCGCGTTCGCCGCGTCCAGGATCGCCTGCGTCGAGCGGTAGTTTTCCTGAAGCTCTACACAGGAGGATCTTCTGGCGAAAGACAGGATGTTCTCTACCGTGGCGCCGCGAAACGAGTAAATCGCCTGCGCGTCGTCGCCGACCACCGTGACGCCCTCGCCGCCGGGCTTGAGCCGCGCGAGGATGCCGGCCTGCAGGCTGTTCGTGTCCTGGTACTCGTCGACCAGGATGTGGTCGAAGGCGCCGCCGATCTCGCGCGCGAGGCGCTCGTCCGCCAGCATCTCGTGCCAGTAGAGGAGCAAGTCGTCATAGTCGAGCGCCTGGCTCGCCAGCTTCTTCTCGACGTAGGCGCGGTAGAGCTGCGGCAGCTCCTCCTCCCACTCGAGACACCAGGGGAAAGCCGCTTCCAGCGAAGCTCGTAAATTGGTTCTTGTATTGACCACATGTGAGTAAATCGCGACACAGGTGTCCTTGCGCGGGAAGCGGCGCTCGGCCTTCGAGTAGCCGAGCTCGTGGCGAGCCACGTCCATGAGGTCGGCGGCGTCGGCGCGGTCGAGCACGCTGAAGGAGGGCTCGAGGCCGATGCGCGAGGCGTGCGTGCGCAGCAGCCGGTTGGCGATGGAGTGGAAGGTGCCCGACCAGGGCAGGCGCACGTCGGCCGACACGGCCGCGCCGACGATGCGGCGCGCGCGTCGCGTCATCTCCACTGCGGCGCGGCGGGAGAACGTCAGCAGGAGGATCCTTTCTGGAGCGCACCCCTTCAGGATGAGGTGCGCGACGCGATGCGCGAGCGTGTTGGTCTTGCCGGTACCCGCCCCGGCGAGGATGAGCAGCGGCCCGGCGCCGAAGCAGGCCGCCTCGCGCTGGCGGGCGTTCAGCTTCTCGAAGTGATCCCGGCCTCCCATGGGGCGGACTATAGGCGATATATGTACATATCTCCAGTAGTCGGCGCTGTGGTACGATTAATTCACACCGAACCCGGAGCTGCGCCATGGGTGCCGCCGTCAAGAAAACCATCTCGTTGCCCGCCGACCTCGCTCGCGAGGTCGAGGCGCTCGCCAAGGCAGAAGGCAAGACCTTGAGCGCGGTGATACAGGATGCGCTGCGCCAGGCGCGGATCGATCGGCGGCTGCAGGAGCTGCGCGGACTTCAAGGCTACTGGAGCCGCAAGGCCCGGGAGCGCGGCATCCTGACCGAGCAGGACCTCGAGCGCTACCTGCGCGATTGAGGGTTGTCTTCGATACCAACGTGCTGGTCTCGGCGTTGGCATTCCCCGGGGGGCGCGGCGAGGAAGCGCTGCGGCGCATCGTTGACGAACGCGATGTGCTGATCCTGTCGAAACCGATCCTCGACGAGCTCCTCGGCGTGCTGGCGCGCAAGTTTTCGCGCGACGCAGAGGAGCTCGCTCACACGGCGGTGTTTCTAACTGCGCTCGCTGTAATGGCGAAGCCCACCCGCCGGCTGCGCGTGGTCGCGGATGATGCCGACAACCGCATTCTCGAATGCGCGGTCGCAGGACGGGCCGATGCCATCGTTACAGGGGACCAAGCCCTTCTCGGCCTGCGTGAGTATCGAGAAATCCGGCTGCGCAGCCTAAGGGACTACCTCATACAGCCGGGTTGAGCGTGTTTCACCGGCAAAACGTGGTCGGTCCCTGCAGGGACCGGCAGTCACGACGCCGCCCGCCCGCCCACCAGCCGGCCCTCGAGCCATTCCGCCGCCTCATCCGCGTCGTCGAAGACGCAGGCATTGCAGCCGATCGCGCGCAGCGCCTGCTGCGCCTCCTGGTAGATGGTGCGGATCGTCGGCGTGCTCGGCACGAGCGCCAGCTTGAAGTCGAGCCGCAGCTGCGCCGAGGCCGCCATGGCGAGCAGCGCATCGCGCAGCCCGTGATGCCCCGCGGGGTCGTTGTCGCCCGCCTTCAGCATGGCGCGGCCCACATGCCTGCCCATGCAAAGATCGGTGAAGCGGCGCGACATCTCCGAGAGCTCGTAGACGTTGCAGCGCCCAAAGTCGATGCACAGGTAATCGGCAGACGCGGCCGCACTGCTACAGGTGGGGGCTTGCATCTAGCCCCCGGCCTCGAAAACTTCGTCCGCCACCACGTACATGACGTGCTCATCCCGATCATAGTGACGATGCAGCCTGAAGTCCTTGCACAGGCCGTTCCCGCAGCGCATCTTCAGCTCGACGGGGGCGAGGTTCAGGATATCGAGGATTGCGGCGATGGCCGCGGCCGCGCTGGTGTTACCCGCCAGGAGCTGGAGCGGCCGCGAAGCTCCTCGCGCCCGTAGCCGAGGACCCGCTCCCAGCCCGAGGTCAGAAGCTGCAGCTTTCCGTCGAAGCCCGCGCTCGCGAGCAGGACCTGCGACGACTCATAGCTGTCCGAGAGGTTGTCGCGCAGCACCAGGCTGAGGTCGCGTGGATTGCTCGCGGCCGTGCTCATCCTCCATCATGGGCGAGCGCGCGGGACCGGTCTGTTCGGTGGCGAACCCAAGCTCGTCGGCCAAGACGAACATCACGCTTGCGTGCATAGCTTCGCGACTCCGCAATCGCCTGCATGAGGCGCGTGCATCGGCGTACACTGGAAATCTGCATCGCTTTCCGAAGTCAACCAGGAACCGTCATCCACAGTGCGTCGGGCCCGCCGCCAAACCGCATCCTTGCCGCGCTGCCGCGCAAGGCGAACCGGCGCTTCCTCGCCGCGCTGAAGCCCGTCGAGCTCGCGCTCGGGCAGGTGCTCTACCATCCGCGCACGCGCAGCCTGTACGTGTACTTTCCCAACGATTGCACCGTGTCGCTGCTCGCGGTGGCTGACCGCGCGAGCGGTCTGGAGGTGGGGCTGGTCGGCCGCGAGGGCATGGTCGGCATCCCGCTCGCGCTCGGCGCCCCGGGCTCGCCGGTGCGCGCGCTGGTGCAAGGCGCCGGTAGCGCGATGCGCATGAGCTCGGCACGCTTCGGCCGCGAGCTCAAGCGCAACCGGCCCCTGCAGCGCAGCCTCGACCGCTGCGCTTACGTCGCGATGGCCACCGCGATGCAGATCGCCGTGTGCAACAACGAGCACCTGCTCGAGGCGCGCCTCGCGCGCTGGCTGCTGATGACGCGCGATCGCACCTCTTCCGACAGGTTTCGCTGCACGCAGCAATCCATCGCGCTGATGCTCGGCGTGCGACGCGTCGGCGTGACCGTCGCGGCGAGCGCCCTCGCCCGGCGCAAGCTCATCCGCTACGCCCGCGGCGCGATCGAGATCCTCGACGCCAAGGGCCTGCTCGCGGCGTCATGCAGCTGCTACGCAGTCATCCAGGGGATCGAAACCGCCTAGCCGGGAGGGGCATTTCGGCATGGGCCTTGCTGGAATTCGGCCATGGCCAAGGATCCCAGAAGCAACCGGCTGCTGGCCGCGCTTCCCGAGGAGAGCTACGACGCGCTGCTCCCCTTTCTCGAGCCGGTCAAGCTCGCTCTCGGGAAGGTGCTGTACGAATCCGGGGGCATCCAGGGCTACGTGTACTTTCCCACCAGCAGCATCGTGTCGCTCCTCTACGTGCTGGAGAACGGCTCCTCCGCGGAGATCGCCGTCACCGGCTGCGAGGGCCTGGTGGGCATCGCGCTCTTCATGGGCGGGGAGACCACGCCCAACCGCGCGGTGGTACAAAGCGCCGGCGAGGGCTACCGCGTCAAGGCCAAGGCGCTGAAGCAGCTCTTCGAGGCCGGCGGCGCGCTGCAGCTTCTGCTCTTGCGCTTCACCCAGGCGCTGATCACGCAGATGACGCAGACCGCGGTCTGCAACCGCCACCACAGCATCGACCAGCAGCTCTCCCGTTGGCTGCTGCTCAGCCTCGACCGGCTGCCGGCGAACGAACTGGTAATGACGCAGGAGCTGATCGCCAACATGCTGGGCGTGCGACGCGAGGGCGTCACCGAGGCCGCCGGCAAGCTGCAGGCGGAGGGCCTGGTCGAATACAGCCGCGGGCGCATCACCGTCCTCGACCGCAGGCGGCTCGAGCAGCGCGTGTGCGAGTGCTACGCGGTGGTGAAGAAGGAGTACGACCGGCTGCTGCCGCAGATCGGGGCGACGGCGCCGGCCTGACGCGGGGCGGCCTACCTCAGCCGCATGTCGTTCTTCACGGACTTCACGCCCTTGACGGCGCGCGCGACCTCGACGGCCTTGGCCATGTCGGCCTTGGAGTCGACGAAGCCGGAGAGCTGCACCACGCCCTGGTAGGTCTCGACGTTGACTTGCGCCACCTTGAGCGAGGGCTCGGCGAAGATCTCGCTCTTCACTTTCGTGGTGATCCAGCTGTCGTCGACGTACTCGCTGGTGCTTTGCCGGGTTTCGGTGGCCGCGCAGCCGAGCGCGCCGGCCATCAGCAAGGCTATGAAGAAGATAGAGAAACGCTTGTAGAGGGTCATGGATGAATCTCCTGGGAGTGAAGGGAACATGCAAGGCTACCGCGCGCGCGCTGGAGCGTCTGTACGCCAGCAAACGTAGACTCCGCGCGCCAGCGTACATAGCCCCTAAGCGCCCTAACGTACATAAAAACGCGCACGTTCCGCGTATGTTTGCGCGGATGCTGCACGAATTCCTCGCCGCGAACCGCGCCGCATTGATCGACGGGTGCAGGGCGAGGGTTGCCTCGAGGCGCCTGCCCAGGCCGACCGACGCCGAGCTCGAGCACGGCATCCCGCAGTTCGTCGACCAGCTCGTCGAGACGCTGCGCCTGGAGCAGACCCCCAGGCCGATGCGAAGCGAGGTTTCCGGCCCGGCGGGCGGCGACCTGGAAGATGGCTCCGAGATCGCGGAGAGCGCCGCGCGGCACGGCTTCGCGCTGCTGCGGCACGGGGTCACGGTCGACCAGGTGGTCCACGACTACGGGGACCTGTGCCAGTCGATCACCGACCTCGCCCTGGAGCGGGGCACGCCGATCGAGGTGGACGAGTTCCGCACCCTGAACCGCTGCCTGGACAACGCCATCGCCGATGCCGTCACCGAGTTCGAATACCAGCGCGACCTGCTGATCGAGGACCGCGGCCTCCAGGCGCTGAACGAGCGCCTGGGATTCCTCGCGCACGAGCTGCGCAACCTCATCCACAGCGCCACCCTCGCCGTCAGCGCCATCAAGAGCGGCAACGTCGGCCTCGCCGGGGCGACGGGCGCGGTGCTCGACCGCAGCCTGATCGGGCTGCGCAACCTCATCGACCGCTCGCTTGCCGACGTGCGCGTGACCGCCGGCATGCCGGCGCGGCGCGCGCTCGTCTCGGTCGCCGATTTCGTCGCCGAAGTCAGGGTCACCGCCGCGTTGGAAGCGCAGACGCGCGGCTGCGCATTCACCGCGGGCACTGTCGATGCCGGGCTCGCGGTCGATGTCGACCGCGAGCTGCTCTGCTCCGCGGTCGGCAACCTGCTGCAGAACGCGTTCAAGTTCACCGAGCGCCATACGGAGGTCTCGCTGA
>JAQSVY010000258.1 GCA_029266935.1 Burkholderiales bacterium | reverse complement strand
GCGTTTCGCGCATAGACGTGCCGCCAACGCTCGCCGGCGAGGAACTCGGGCTGCGGCTCGGGCGGGCAGGCCGCGTAGCGCAGCGCGAAGCGCTGGTTCAGGCCCTGGACCTCCTGCAGGAACACGAGGTGCGGATCGAGCGAAGAGAGCCCGTCGCGCAGCTCGTGGACGACCATGCGGCGGTTGAACTGCGACAGCCCCTTGTGGATGTTGAGGGTAACGACGCGCAGCTTCTCGCTCACTTGCGCCTCATTTGCCCGGATGTCCCAGGTCGAGCTCGAAGCGCCGCTCGAGGAGATCGGCGTCGTCGAAATGGCGCCGGCCGACGAACGCGGTGGCCTGGCGGCCCCACTGGCGCATTGCGCCGGGAGACACGATGCCCATCGGCCAGAAGAAGAAGCGCTCGGCGCGCTCGGTGCCGGCGATCAGGCCGTCGGGGCCGAAGGCGCTGCGCCGGCCGCCGTCCATGCGCTGCATCGAGCGCAGCTCATCGTACGGGCGCAAGGCGTAGCGCACCACGCTGTCGGTGCCGCGCACCAGCGCGACGCGCTCGATGTCGTGCGTGCCTGAAGCGATGCTGACCACCGGGCGCTCGCCCTCGCCAAGCCGCGGCAGCGAGTGCGGCGAGAATGCCCACTCCTCGAGGGGATCGGGCGGTGGCCGCGGCCGAGCGCGCGGCGTGGGGAAGAACTGGTGGTAGCAGCCGCAGGGATGGATGGAGTCGTAGAGGAGCGGCTCGCCGTCGGGCGCGAGGGTGACGCGCCATACCAGGCCATCGAGGCGACCCGAGAGCAGGTCGAAGGCGCCGCTCGAGCGGCGCTCGGGAAACCACAGCGTATAGACGAGCTGCAGCAGCACCCGGTCGGCGTACCGGCTGTACGCCGGCAGGACATAGACCGCCGCCTGCGCCGCCTCCACCTCGGGCGTCTTTGCGCCGCGGCGCCAGCGCAGCTCGCCGAAGCGGTCGAAATCGCCGCGGATCTCGATGTCGAAGCTCGGTGCGTATGCCGCCGCGAGAAGCGTCAACTCCCGCTCCGAGAGGGTCGGCCGCCCGAGCGGGTCGAAGCTCGCGCGCGCGAGCAAGCTCGCGACGGTCTCGCGCGCGATCGGCGTGCCGGCGGGTGGCGCGTAACGCACGCGGCCGCCTTCCCGTGGCGGCGCGGTGAAGGCGGCCGCGGTGCGCCGCTCCCAGCGGCTGACACCGCTCGCGAAGGGCAGGCTCGTCAGCGGATAGAGGCCGAGCACGCGGCGCAGGCTCGAATAGTCGTCGGGGACCCGCGCGCGATCGAGCAGCTGCGCGCGGGATTCGGCGGACGCGAGGTCGGCGTCGCGAAGCAGGCCGGCGCAATCGCGCGCGCGGCGCAGCAGGGCGTCGCTGCGGCCGGCGGAAAGATTCTCGATCTCGAAGCGCCGCGACTCGAGGTCGAGGTCGAGCATGCGCTGCACGTGCGCCCGAAGCAGCGGCTCGCTCTGCGCGGCGCGCGCGCGGGTCGCTGCCGCCATGCGGTCCGCGCGCAGGTACGGGAAGCCCGGCACGCGCGTGTACTGCGCATCCCGCACCCCCGCCGCGTCGACCTCCGCGTCGAGCGCCTGGTACCACTCCGCGCATTCGCGCAGCGACGCGACGCTCGACTGCAGGTGCGCGCTGGAGGGGCCCTGCAGCGCCGCGCAGCCGCCCATGGCGCAAGCCACCGCCAGGAGAACGAAGCGGCGCACGAAGGTCATGCGTTTTACGTTATCACAGCGCGCTCGCCCATCATGCGGATGGCGTCGCGGTTGGACCAGGAGAAGCACCGCGCGGCCGCTTCGTGCCATGCCAGCCAGGCAAAAGACAGGTGCTCCTTCGGCGCGAGCGTCACCGGCTGCCGCTCGGCGAGCGCCAGAGTGAACACGTGCTCGGTGTTGTGCGTCACCCCCGGCGCGAAGCGGTGGCGCCACTGCGCGTAGATCTCGAAGCTGCTCGCCACCGGCCAGCCGGTGAGCACGCCGGCCGCGGCGTCGATGCCGGTCTCTTCCAGCACTTCGCGTGCCGCGGCGGCTTCGAGCGGCTCGTCCAGCCGGTCGAGCGAGCCGGTAACCGATTGCCAGTAGCCGGGATGCGACGCCCGCTCGAGCAGCAGCACCTCCAGCTCGGCCGTGTGGATCACCACCAGCACCGATACGGGCAGCTTCACGGCAGGGCCGGCAGGTCGAGCTCGCGCTTCGGGTCGACGAACACTGCCACGAAGGACCCCCCCTGCTCCGACCAGAACTGCGCCGTCGAGGAGAGGATGTCGATGAGGATGCCGAGATCGTCGTTGCGTTGGAAGTTCTTCATCGCCAGGACCGTGCTTGCGGACTTGCGCCAGGAAAGGTCGCCCAGGCAATCCTCGAGCGCATCCCAGTTGCCGCCGAACCACTCGGGGAACTGCAACGCCCGGGCGATCGCTTCGATCGGCTCATGTCCGAGATCTATTTCCGCGGCTTCGGCGGGCGCGACATCCGACCGATAAACCCCTGAAGGCATCATCGAATGATCCGCCTGAACGATCGGTAATGGTCCCCGGTGTAGTAGTACTCGCCGTTGCGGCCGGCCACGATGCGCCGCGCGCCGCGGTCACGCGCGCCCGGCGTCTTCACCGTGTACTCGCGATAGTAGCCCCGGCTGCGCTGCGGCAGCAGCCGCTCCCGGTTGCCGAACACGCTGCCGTCCTGCTTGTAGGGAAACGGGCCGCCCGCCTCGATGCGGGAAACAGTCTCCTGCGCTTCCGGAGGAAGGTCTGCAAAGCCCCAGGCGAATGAAAAAACAAGCGCCAGCCCGAGCGCGACGAGCGCGCGCATCAGCCCTTCGGCTTCTCCCGCAGCCGCAGGCCGAGCTCGCGCAGCTGCTTGTCGTCCACCGGGCTGGGCGCCTTGACGAGCAGGTCCTGCGCGCGCTGGGTCTTGGGGAAAGCGATGACGTCGCGGATCGACTCGGCACCGGCCATCATCGCCACCAGGCGATCCAGCCCGAAGGCGATGCCGCCGTGCGGCGGCGCGCCGTACTGCAGGTTGTCGAGCAGGAAGCCGAATTTCTCGCGCGCCTCCGCCTCGGCGATGCCGAGCGCCTTGAAGACCTTGGACTGCACCTCGGCGCGGTGAATGCGCACCGAGCCGCCGCCGAGCTCCCAGCCGTTGAGCACCATGTCGTAGCCCTTGGCGAGGGCGCGCCCCGGGTCCGAGGCGAGCAGGTCCTCGTGG
>JAQSVY010000257.1 GCA_029266935.1 Burkholderiales bacterium | reverse complement strand
CGGTCAGCCCGTCGCGCAGCGCGCGCACGCCGGCTTCGACCACCGGCGCGGGCGCGGTGAAGTCTGGCTCGCCGATCTCCATGTGCACCACGCGCCGGCCCTGCGCCTCGAGCGCATGTGCGCGCGCGAGCACGTCCATGACTTCGAAGGGTTCGATCTCGGCGGCGCGCCGCGCGGTGAGAATGCGCTTGTCGATCCGACGCATTATAGAATCCTCGGGTGGATGAGCAGCTAAAGCAGAACGCGCTCGACTATCACCGCCGCAGCCCGCAGGGGAAAATCTCGGTGGCGCCGACCAAGCAGCTCACCAACCAGCGCGACCTCGCGCTCGCCTACACGCCGGGCGTCGCGGCCGTCTGCGAGGAGATCCGGCGCGACCCGACGCAGGCCGTCCACTACACCTCGCGCGCCAACCTGATCGCGGTGGTGACCAACGGCACCGCGGTGCTCGGCCTCGGCGCCATCGGCCCGCTTGCCGCGAAGCCGGTGATGGAAGGCAAGTCGGTGCTTTTCAAGAAGTTCGCCGGCATCGACTGCTTCGATATCGAGCTCGACGAGCGCGACCCGGTGAAGCTCGTCGACATCATCGCCGCGCTCGAGCCGACCTTCGGCGCCATCAACCTCGAGGACATCAAGGCACCCGAGTGCTTCGTCATCGAGCGCGCGCTGCGCAAGCGCATGAAGATCCCGGTGTTCCACGACGACCAGCACGGCACCGCGATCACCGTGGCCGCCGCGGTCGTCAATGGCTTGAAAGTCGTTGGGAAAAGAATCGAGGCGGTGAAGCTGGTCACCTCGGGCGCGGGCGCCGCGGCGCTCGCGTGCCTGGAGCTCCTCGTGAAGATGGGGCTGCCGGTCGCCAACATCACCGTCACCGACATTAAGGGCGTCGTCTACAAGGGCCGGCGCGAGGAGATGGACCCGGACAAGGAGCGCTACGCGAAGGACACGCGCGCGCGCATGCTCGATGACGTCATCGCCGGCGCCGACGTGTTCCTCGGCCTCTCCGCCGGCGGGGTGCTCAAGCCCTCGATGGTGAAGAAGATGGCCGAGCGGCCGCTCATCCTCGCGCTTGCCAACCCCGAGCCCGAGATCCTGCCCGACCTCGCGCGCGCGGCGAAGCCCGACTGCGTCATCGCCACCGGCCGCTCGGACTTCCCCAACCAGGTGAACAACGTGCTGTGCTTCCCGTTCATCTTCCGCGGCGCGCTGGATGTCGGCGCCACCACCATCAATACCGAGATGGAGCTGGCCGCGGCGCGGGCGATCGCGGCGCTCGCGCAGGCCGAGACCTCCGAGCAGGTGGCGCTCGCCTACGGCATCGAGTCGATCAGCTTCGGCCCGGAATACATCATCCCGCGCCCCTTCGATCCGCGCCTCATCGCGCGCGTCGCACCCGCGGTAGCGAAGGCCGCCATGGACTCGGGCGTGGCGACGCGGCCGATCGCGGACCTCGACGGCTACCGCGATTCGCTCACGCAGTTCGTCTACCACTCCGGCCTGCTGATGAAGTCGCTCTTTACCGCCGCCAAGGCGGCGCCGCGGCGCATCGTCTACGCCGAGGGCGAAGACGAGCGCGTGCTGCGCGCCGCGCAGATCGTGGTCGACGAAGCGCTGGCGCGCCCGATCCTCATCGGCCGGCCGCAGGTCGTGGAGCAGCGCCTGGAGCGCCTGGGCCTGCGCGTGCGCCCGGGCAGGGAGTTCGACCTCGTCAACCCCGAGTTCGATGCGCGCTATCGCGACTACTGGACCACCTACCACCAGCTCACCGAGAGGAAGGGCGTCTCCCCCGAATACGCGCGCATCGAGATGCGCCGCCGCAACACCCTCATCGGCGCGATGCTGATGGTCAAGGGCGAGGCCGACTGCATGCTGTGCGGGACCTTCGGCACGCACGCGCTGCACCTGCAGTACGTCGACCAGGTGATCGGGCTGCGCGCGGGCGTGCGCCGCTACGCGGCGATGAATGCGCTCATCCTGCCCGCGCGCACCGTCTTCATCTGCGACACCTACGTCACCCCCGACCCGGACGCCGAGAACATCGCCGAGATGACGCTGCTCGCCGCCGAGGAGATCCGCCGCTTCGGCATCACGCCCAAGGTGGCGCTGCTTTCCGCCTCCAACTTCGGCTCCATCGACCTGCCGTCCTCGCGCAAGATGCGCGCCGCGCTCGAGCTCATCGAGGCGCGCGCGCCCGAGCTCGAGATCGAAGGCGAGATGCATGGCGACGCCGCGATCTCCGAGGATATCCGCGTCAAGGTTTTCCCGCGCACGCGCCTGCGCGGCGAGGCGAACCTGCTCGTCATGCCCACCCTGGACGCGGCCAACATCTCCTTCAACCTGCTCAAGACCGCCGCCGGCGGCGGCGTCACCATCGGCCCGATGCTGCTCGGCGCCGCGCGCCCGGTGCATATCCTCACGCCCTCGGCCTCGGTGCGGCGCATCGTCAACATGACCGCGCTCGCCGTCGCCGACGCCAATGCGCCTCGCGGGCAGGAGCAGACGCTCTTCTGAATGGAGACCGCGGCCACCAACAATGTCGCGCGCTTCCCGGCGAACCGCGTGAAGCCGCGCGCCGGCCTGGTGCTTACCGGCGGTGGCGCGCGCGCGGCCTTCCAGGTCGGAGTGGTGAAGGCGGTGCGCGACATCCTCGGCAACCCGGCGAAGAACCCGTTCCCGATCCTCTGCGGCACCTCGGCGGGGGCGATCAACGCCGCCACCCTGGCGGTGTACGCGGAGGACTTCTCGCGTGGCGTCGCCAACCTGCTCGAGGTGTGGGAGAGCATGCGCTGCAGCCACATCTATCGCACCGATCCCTGGCACATCATGAAGAGCGGCGCGCGCTGGCTCTCGGCGATGATGCTGCTCTCGCGCCATAACCCGGTGTCGCTGCTCGACAATGGGCCGCTCGCGCAGATGCTGGAGAAAAGCCTCGACTTCCAGCGCATCCAGGTGCACATCGACTCCGGGGCGCTGTACGCGGTGTGCGTGACCGCCTCGGGCTACACTACCGGCCAGAGCGTGTCCTTCTTCCAGGGCGGCAGCGGCCTGGAGGGCTGGGAGCGCAATCAGCGCATCGGCGCGGCGGTGACGCTCAAGCTCGAGTACCTGCTCGCCTCTGCGGCGCTGCCCTTCATCTTCCCGGCGGTGAAGGTGCACCGCGAGTACTTCGGCGACGGCTCGATGCGCCAGATCGCGCCGGTGAGCCCGGCGCTGCAC
>JAQSVY010000256.1 GCA_029266935.1 Burkholderiales bacterium | reverse complement strand
AAGTTCCAGAGGATCGCGCTCGGCGGCGTGCACGACGAGGCGGAGATCCGCGGCCACCGGCGCACCTACATCGGCGCGCTGCCGGGCAACGTCATCCAGTCGATGCGCCGCGCCGAGACGCGCACGCCGGTGCTGATGCTCGACGAGATCGACAAGCTCGGCCAGGGCGGCTTCCACGGCGACCCCTCCAGCGCGCTGCTCGAGGTGCTCGACCCGGAGCAGAACTCGCGCTTCCGCGACAATTACCTCGGCGTCGATTTCGATCTCTCGAGGGTGCTGTTCATCACCACCGCCAACATGCTCGAGACCATCCCCGGGCCGCTGCGCGACCGCATGGAGATCATCCATCTTCCCGGCTACACCGAGGAGGAGAAGCTCGAGATTGCCAAGCGTTACCTGGTGAAGCGCCAGATGGAGGCGAACGGCCTGAACAGCGCCGATCCCGCGATCGAGAACGTGAAGATCGCCGACGAGGCGCTGCGCGCCATCATCGCCCAGTACACGCGCGAGGCGGGCGTGCGCAACCTCGAGCGCGAGATCGGCTCGGTGCTAAGGCACGCCGCGATGAAGATCGCCGAGCAGGGCGTGCAAAAAATAATCATCGAACCGCAGGATCTGCATGCCATCCTGGGTCCGCGCAAGTTCGAGAGCGAGGTCGCCGAGCGCACCTCGGTGCCGGGCGTGGCCACGGGCCTTGCCTGGACGCCGGTGGGTGGCGACATCCTCTTCATCGAGGCGTCCAAGGTGCCCGGCAGCGGCAAACTCATCCTCACCGGCCAGCTCGGCGACGTGATGAAGGAGTCCGCGCAGGCCGCTTTGACGCTGGCGAAAGGCTACCTGGGCGACGCGTTGGAGAAGGCCGACATCCACGTGCACGTCCCCGCGGGCGCGACGCCCAAGGACGGCCCGAGCGCGGGGGTGGCAATGTACCTGGCCCTCGTTTCCCTGCTGACGGGAAAGCCCGTGCGGCACGACGTGGCGATGACCGGCGAGATCTCGCTGCGCGGCCTGGTGCTGCCGATCGGCGGCGTCAAGGAGAAAACGCTTGCGGCGCTGCGCGCCGGCATCAAGACCGTGATGCTGCCGAAGAAGAACGAGAAGGACCTCGAGGACGTGCCCGCCGAGGCGCGGGCCAAGCTTCAGTTCGTGTTCCTCGAGCGCGTCGACGACGCGGTCAGGACCGCGATCGGCGAGCTGCCGAAGGTGGAGAAGAAGGCAGCGTAGCGGATAGCGGGGTCTGACCCCGATTCTTGATGCTGTCGATGAGAGCCAGAACGGCCCGTCGCCTGGCATCGCGCCGGCGCGCGAGCGGCGCGAAAAAGCGCGCCGCCACCGATTCGTGGATCCACTGCGGGGGGTTGCGGAACGCCGTTTCCTGCTTGTCGGGGAACGCGGCTTCCTTGACGGGCTTGTCCACTGGCACGGCGAGTGTAGCAGGAACACTCCGTTACATTCCTGCCGTCGCGTTCGCCGTAGAATTCGCGCCGTGAAGTCCGCTGTTTTCAAGCACCTAGGTCTGACGCTGGCCGGCGTCATGGTCCTCTCGGCGTGCACCACCAACCCGATCACCGGCCGCAGCCAGTTCATGATCGTCTCGGAGAGCATGGCGGTGACGCAGTCGGCCGCCGCCTACAACCAGATGATGGGCGGGCTCGCCGAGAAGCACCAGGTCGAGGATGACTCGCCGCGCGCGCAGCAGGTGCGCAGCATCACCGAGCGTCTCATCGCGCAGGCGGTGCGCTACCGCCCCGGCTCGGCGAGCTGGGCCTGGGAGGTGCGCGTCATCAACGACTCGAAGGTGGTGAACGCTTTCTGCATGGCCGGCGGCAAGATGGCCATCTATACCGGCATGTGGGAGAAGCTCAAGGCCACCGACGATGAGATCGCGCAGGTGATGGGCCACGAGATCGCGCACGCGCTCGCCGACCACACGCGCGAGCGCATGTCGATCGCCATGACCTCGCAGGCGGGCACGCAGCTCGCGGCCATCGCGCTCGCCTCGCGCGAGCACCAGGGCATCGCGCTCGCTGGCGCGCAGATGGCGGCGCTGCTCGCGATCGAGCTCCCCAACAGCCGCGACGGCGAGGCGGAGGCCGACCAGATCGGCATCGAGCTCGCCGCGCGTGCCGGCTTCGACCCGGCCGCCGCTGTGTCGCTGTGGGAGAAGATGGCGAAGGAAGGCGGCGGCGGTCCGCCGGAGTTCCTTTCCACCCACCCCTCGGCGGAGAACCGCGCCGCGCGGCTGAGGGAGCTCGGGGTGAAGGTACAGCCGCTCTACGCGGCGGCGAAGGCGAGAGCGCCGGAGAGCGCGCCGAAGTTCCTTGCCGCGAAGGAAGCGATCAACGAGCGCGTGGTGACGCGCCCGGGCGAGCCGACGCGCGAGGAATACGCGCGGCAGGGCGCGAAGGACACGCTGAGCTTCATGACCGAGTCCTTCGAGCGCTTCAAGCGCGGCGAGACGGTGCTCGAGTGCCGCGTGCAATGCTCCTACGGCTATAACAACGGCAAGGCACAGTGGAAGCAGCTGCACGCGCGAGGGCTGTGGCGCGACCTGGCGGTGTCGGTCATCCAGGTCGGCTACCTCTCCGACCTCTCTTACTACTTCCTCGCCGAGGCGGCGAGGGGGCTGCAGCTGAAGGAGGCCTCCCGCACCTACTACCGGCGCGCGCTCGACGCGGGCAAGCAATACGGCTGCGCCGCCGAGGGCTGCGAAGGCCTCGAGGTCGATAAGCTTTCCAGGGCGGCGCTTACCCGCTGAGGCGGGCGCATGGTGCAGCCCGGGCGCATCCTTCGCCTCACCGAGTCGGGCCGCCGCGCCTGGGATACGCAGGACGCCAAGGTGCCGCGAGACTACCGGCGCATCCTCGGGCTGATCGAGAACGAGGCACACTCGGACGTGATCCGCGGCTACCTGCGTCGCTATCCCGACGAGCTGATCTTCGAATGGCTTTCGGAGCTCGAGGACTTGGGGCTGGTGGAATCGGCACCCGACGCGGCCTTGCACGACCTCGACTTCACTCCGAGGCCGGAGCCTCCCGAGATGATGGCCGAGGACAGTGAGCGCCTCGCCGAGGATGCCAGGACGGCCGGCGCTTCGCTCTCGCGCAAGGGTGTCTACCTCGCCGCCGACCGGCTGAAGAACCGCGCCGCGTCGACGAAGACGCCAGCCGAGACGGTGGTGCTCATCGTCGAGGACGATCCCGACCAGCTCGCGCTCGCG
>JAQSVY010000255.1 GCA_029266935.1 Burkholderiales bacterium | reverse complement strand
AAGCTCGGCAGCCTCGGCGTGCTCGGGATCACCGTCGAGGAGGAGTACGGCGGCGCCGCGCTCGGCTACCTCGCACATGTCGTGGCGATGGAAGAGATCTCCCGTGCCTCCGCATCGGTCGGGCTCTCGTACGGCGCGCATTCCAACCTGTGCGTGAACCAGATCCGGCGCAACGGCTCGGAAGCGCAGAAGCGCAAGTATCTGCCGAAGCTCGTTGCCGGCGAGCACGTCGGGGCACTCGCCATGTCCGAACCCGGCGCGGGTTCAGATGTGGTTGGAATGAGATTGAGAGCGGAAAGGCGCGCGGACCGCTATGTGCTGAACGGCAACAAGATGTGGATCACCAACGGGCCCGACGCCGATGTGCTCGTCATCTACGGCAAGACGGGCGACCAGGGCATCACGGCGTTCCTCGTCGAGAAGGGCACGAAGGGATTCTCGACCGCGCAGAAGCTCGACAAGCTCGGCATGCGCGGCTCGAATACCTGCGAGCTGGTGTTCAGGGACTGTGAAGTATCGAGAGATCAAATCCTGGGCGAGGAAGGCAGTGGCGTTCGGGTGCTGATGTCCGGACTCGACTACGAGCGGGCGGTACTGGCCGGCGGGCCGCTCGGCATCATGGCCGCCTGCCTCGACGCTGTCCTTCCCTATGTTCACGAACGCAAGCAGTTCGGCCAGCCGATCGGCGAGTTCCAGCTCATGCAGGGCAAGCTCGCGGACATGTACACCACCTTCTCCGCCTGCCGCGCCTATGTCTATGCCGTCGCGCAGGCGCTGGACCGCAGCGAGACCACCCGCAAGGATGCAGCGGGCGCGATTCTCTACGCGGCAGAGAAGGCGACTTGGATGGCGGGCGAAGCCATCCAGGCGCTCGGCGGCATGGGCTACATCAACGAGACGCCGACCGGGCGGCTGTGGCGCGATGCGAAGCTCTACGAGATCGGCGCCGGCACCTCGGAGATCCGGCGCTGGCTCATCGGCCGCGAGCTTTTCTCGGAAAGCGCATGAAGATCACCACCCCTCTGAGTGAAAAGATCGGGCTGCGCCTGCCGATCATCCAGGCGCCGATGGCCGGGGGCCCGAGCACGCAGGAGCTGGTGGCCGCCGTCTCCGCCGCAGGCGGGCTCGGCTCCTTCGGTTTCGCCTACATGCCGCCCCAGGAGATGCAGCGCCAAGTCGCTTGGGTGCGCGCGAAAACCGACCGGCCGTTCGGCGTCAACGTGTTCGTCGCCGAGCTGCCCGGGGCGATCGACGCCGTTTCCCAGCGCGGCGCGCTCGAGGCGGTGGCCGGTTACTACGCCGAGCTGGGCCTGCCTGCCCCTGGCCCGATCAACCCGCCTTACGGGCCCGATCTCGACGTGCAACTCGCCGCGGTCGAGGAGCTACGTCCCCGGGTGTTCACGACGCATTTTGGTTCACTTCCTCTTGAAAAAGTCTCCTCGTTGCAAAAGCTGGGCATCCTCGTCGGGGGCAGCGCCACCTGTGTCGCCGAAGCCCAGCGCCTGGAGAGCCTCGGTTTCGATTTCGTCATCGCCCAGGGCGGCGAAGCGGGAGGCCATCGCGGCACATACCTGCGCGACCCCGCGGACGCGCTCACTGGCACGCTCGCGCTCACGCGGCTCATCGTGCGCGCGGTCAAGCTTCCGGTTGTCGCCGCCGGCGGCATCATGGACGGCGCCGGCATCGCCGCAGTGCTCGCGCTCGGCGCACAGGCCGCGCAGCTCGGTACCGCCTTTCTGGCGTGCCCGGAGAGCGGCGCGCCCGAAGTGCATAAGAAAATGCTTCTTTCCTCTCCCGAGGATGAAACGCGAATCACGGAAAAGTTCTCCGGCAGGGCGGCGCGCGGCCTTGTGAACCGCTTCATCAAGGAGATGGAGAGAGCGCCTTCGCTCGCCTTCCCGGCCCAGAACGCCGTGACCGCAAACCTGCGCGCCGCGTCGGCCAAGGCCGGCAAGCCCGACTTCGTGTCGATGTGGGCCGGCCAGGCAGCGCCGCTCGCGCGCGCCCTGCCCGCAACTGAACTCGTCGCGCGGCTGGAAGCCGAAACCATTGAAGCAGTCCGCAATTTAAAAGGAGTACTCCGTGAATCCTGACCCGATCGTCATCGTCTCCGCCGCCCGCACCCCGATGGGCGCTTTCCAGGGTGAGCTCAAGGGCTTCGCGGCGCCCGAGCTCGGCGCCGCCGCCATCCGCGCCGCCGTGGAGCACGCGAAGCTCAATCCGGAGGACGTGCAGGAAGTGATCATGGGCTGCGTGCTACCCGCCGGTCAGGGCCAGGCGCCGGCGCGCCAGGCCTCGCTCGGCGCCGGCCTGCCACTTTCGGCGGGCTGCACCACGGTCAACAAGATGTGCGGCTCGGGGATGAAGGCGGCGATGTTCGCCCACGATCTCCTGCTTTCCCAAAGCGCCGAAATCATCGTCGCGGGCGGCATGGAATCCATGTCGAACGCTCCGTACCTGCTGCCCAAGGCGCGCGCCGGCCTACGCATGGGCCATGGCCAGGTGCTCGACCACATGTTCTACGACGGCCTGGAGGACGCGTACGACAAGGGCCGGCTGATGGGCACCTTCGCCGAGGATTGCGCGCAGAAGTATTCCTTCAGCAGAGAATCCCAGGACAGTTTTGCCATCGCGTCCTTGCAGAGAGCCCAGCAGGCCAACAAGGAAGGCTGGTTCGCCTGGGAAACGACGCCGATCGCGATCAAGGCCGGCAAGGAGCAGAGGTTCATCGAGACCGACGAGCAGCCGTTCAAGGCGAACCTGGAGAAGATCCCCAGCCTGAAGCCGGCTTTCCGCAAGGACGGCACTGTTACGGCGGCCAACTCGAGCTCGATTTCAGACGGGGCCGCGGCGCTGGTGATGATGCGCCGCTCGAGCGCCGAGCGCCGCGGGCTCGCGCCACTCGCCGTGGTGATGGGCCAGGCGACGCACGCGCAGGAGCCGGGCTGGTTCACCACCGCCCCGGTGGGGGCAATGAAAACGCTTTTCGAGAAGGTGAATTGGACTGCCGAGCAAGTCGATCTCTACGAGATCAACGAGGCCTTCGCCGTGGTCACCATGGCGGCGATGAAGGAGCACGGCCTCCCCCACGAGAAGGTGAACGTCCACGGCGGTGCCTGCGCCCTGGGCCATCCGATCGGCGCCTCGGGCGCCCGCATCCTCGTGACGCTGATCGGCGCGCTGCGCAAGCGCGGCCTGCGCCGCGGCGTGGCGAGCCTGTGCATCGGCGG
>JAQSVY010000254.1 GCA_029266935.1 Burkholderiales bacterium | reverse complement strand
GGTGCGAAGCTGGCCGACGGCGTCCTGCAGGTCGACCTCGAGCGTGAGTTGCCCGAGGCGATGAAGCCGCGCCGCATCGCGGTCGAGAGCAAGCCCGCTTTGGCCACCAAGGTCGTCGAGGGCAAGAAGCTGATCGAGGGCAAGAAGGCCGCCTGATCGCCTAAAGCCACTGCCCCGCGCGCGCCGTGGGGCAGGGATCGGGGGGCGTCCGCCGGGTGCGGGCGCCCCTTTCTCTGATCAGCGTATAGCTGCGGCCTCAAGAGGGCAGCCACCCGTGTTCGCGATAGTAACCCGCGGCTCCGGCGTGGACCGGCGCGCGACCGGCAGCATGGGCCATCCCCGCGACCGACAGCGCTTCGAAAGCAGGGTGCAGGCGCCGGAAATCCTCGAAATTGTCGAACACCGCCCTCGTTATCTCATAGGCCACGGCATCGGGCATGCGCGCGGTCGTCACGACCACGGCGCGAACGCCGAAGGTGGGCACATCTGTCGGGTTGGCCGGATAGGTGCCGCCCGGAATCGTCGCGCGCTCGTATTCCTGGTACTCGGACAACATCCGGTCGATGGCCGGGCCGCTGACGGCGACGAGCATGCCGTGGCATGTGAGCGTCGCATCGCGAATCAGACCATTCGGGTGGCTGACCGAGTAGACGATCGCGTCGAGCTCATTGGCGCAAAAAGCCCGGTTCTGCTCCGCGGGCGAAAGTTCGCGCACCTCCGCGAAATCGTTTCGCGTCAGGCCGAGAGCGGCCATGACGCCCTCCATATCGGCTCTTGGTCGCGAGCCGGGACTGCCGATGCCGATGCGTTTGCCGCGCAAATCGGTCACCGTCCGGATGCCCGATTCCTGGTGAGCGACGAGCGTAAACATATGGGCATGCCCGGCGAAGAGGACGCGCAGGTCGGTAGCGGGACCTCGCGCAGCGAACGGTCCCTGGCCAGCCACGGCGTCGGCGAGCACGTCCGACGGCACGATGCCGATATCGAAGCGGCCACTACGAAGCGACTCGATGTTTGCGACGAAGCCTGCGGAAAGCTCTTCGGCGCAGCGCAGACCGTGACGCGGGGTGTCGAGGTTGAACAGCCGGCAGATCGCGCCGCCGAGCGGGTAGTCTATGTCGGCCGGCCTGGCCGTGCCGATCACCACGTCCGGCCGCCCCGGCACCTGCGCGCACCCCAGCCCGGTGACGGCCAATGTCGCGAGAGCGCATGCCAGAGCCACCGGGCGCGCCCAGGACCAGACTCTTGAAATCCGCCTATGTCGCGAGGGCATATTCGACGGTCTGTCCCTTGTGTTCGATCAGGGCCTTAACCCAGCGCCGGTCCCGGTCGTAGAACACGCTGCCGGCGTAATGGGGTGTGATCATTCGATAGCGGCTGGCGCGCACCTGTCCCTGGGGCGTGTCGACCCGCTCGTCGCCAAGCAGTTTTGCGGCCAGCCCGATCTCTCCGCCGTACTGGACATCGATCAGCCTTTGCTCATGCACGATGCGGCTATCCCAAAGCGCATTCGTGGTCAAAAGGTCCGCGGTCGCGAGGAAAGGTCCGTCCTCGCCGACGATGCGGAAGCCGTCCGCGACAGCGTTGCCGGAGACCTGCAGGCGCGTGCCGTCGCGGTCCGTCGTGCTCGTGACCGATACCAGGCGGCCGGCTTGCCAGATTTCCTGCGCATCGTGCGTCAGGCGGAACACGTTGAAGAACAAGACCCTGATAGCGATGTCGATGTGCGTGTCGACCACCAGACGATCGCCGTCGGTCCCGAACGCGACGCGGTGCTCGCCGATCGACGAGCCGTGCCACAAGGCGCGAAAGCGCAGATCACGTCGGGTCGCGTCCTGAGCGCGGGCGGAGGTGAGCGGCCCCAGCCGCGGCATCGCAGCCGCCGTCGCGGCCAGGCCAAGTAGCCGTCGGCGGCTCATGTGGGGGCACGCTCTCATGGATGCCGCAGATAAGCCGGGTCAGCGGGCCCGTCCAGCCGGGGGGCATCCCCGGACTTGCGCCCTGACCAGCCGGCCCCGAACGGTGCCCCAATTCCGGATCATCCCCGGCAGAGGATCGCGCCCGTATCCGGGTGAACGGAGGGAGCGGGCGGCCGTTCCTGCTCACCGCCCGGCGGCGCGTCCGAGATGTACGCGGCGAAGCCCGCAGCCCACCACGGGGACGAAGCTGAGGCGGGCGGAGCGATCGGAGGGGCGGAGGATGAACTCGAGGGACAGGCCCTTGTGGTACGAGAGTCGGGGCCGTTATCGTCGTGCTGCTGGTCCTCGCTTGGGCCGCCGGGTGGTTTAGGACCGCCGGCCGCCGCCCGCGGCGCCGACGCAATAACGCGGCGGTGAACTCGCCGGGTGAACGGGCTCGGCGGTCTCCAGGTAAGGTCGCCACTCCCAAGAGCGACCGCGGGAACAGCGGGGAGCGGAGGACGGGCGGCGCTGTAGCCGCATGGGCGGAACGGAGTAGAGTGTGATGTGGAAACCGGCTACTGCGGTAATCATCCTGACCATGGCGGGAGCGACGGCTCACGCTCAACAGCAACAATCACCGATTGAAAATCTCGATAAGACGATATCGGAGCTTGCGCAAGAGGGTTATGAGATTAAAGCGGCCGAAGATCTTAGTGAGAATATGCCGAAATTTGTTCTGCAGAAAGCAGAAAGTATCGTTATCTGCCAAATTAACTTCTCAGATGGAGGAGAAAACTGTTTCCAACTTAGGTCGAGGAGGAGGTGACGGGCTTGGACTCTGGCGCGCGCCTGTGCATCACAGGATGATGCCTTCTGCGCGACGATGCCCGCTCGCTCCTGCCCTGCGTCGCGCTTTATCCGACCGCCGCGACCCGCAGCTCCGGATCGAGCCCATGGGCGAGGTTCCAGTAGAGGGTGAGATAGTTGCGCGCCATGACCTTGGATGTGAAGCGCCGCTCGAAGGCGCGGCGGATCTCGGATCGATCCAGGCTGGACGCGCGCTCGACCGCGCTCACGGCTTCTTCTTCCGACGTAACGATGAACCCGGTCACACCGTCGTCGACGACCTCCGGCACGGCGCCGCAGCGCCACGCCACGACCGGCGTCCCGCATGCCATGGCTTCGATCATGACGAGACCGAACGGCTCGGGCCAGTCGATCGGAAAGAGGAGTGCTGCGGCGTTGCCGAGAAAAGCCGGCTTCTCGCTGTCGCCGATCTCGCCCACGAACTCGACCCCCGGCTCGCTGAGCAGGGGCTCGATTACCTCGGCAAAGTAGG
>JAQSVY010000253.1 GCA_029266935.1 Burkholderiales bacterium | reverse complement strand
GTGGCGATGCCTTCCAGGCCGACCTTGCCGAGCGAGAGCTCGGGCGCGTGCTTGAAGTAGCCGCGCAGCTCCTCCTCGGCTTCCTTGGGCAGCTGCACGCCGCGGAAGCGCAGCTGCCAGCTCACCTCGGCCGGCGCGTTGATGCGCCGGTTGAACTTCATGCGGCCCACCGCCGAGAGGTCGTAGCGCTCCTCGGCGAAGAACAGGCCGTTGAACAGCGCCTCGACCGCGTCCTCGGTCGGCGGCTCCCCGGGGCGCATCATGCGGTAAATGGCGACGCGCGCCGCCTGCCGGTCCGCCGTCTCGTCGGCGCGCAGCGTCTGCGAGATATAGGGGCCCTGGTCGAGGTCGTTGGTGAACAGCGTCTGCACCTTGTTGACGTTCGAGTCGCGCAGCTTGGCGAGCAGCGTCTCGGTGATCTCGTCGTTGGCGTTGGCGATGACCTCGCCGTCGCCGCTGATGACGTTGTGCGCGAGGGTGCGGCCGAGGATGAACTCGTCGGGCGCGGTGATGCGCTTGATGCCCGCCGCCTCCATGTCGCGGATGTGCTTCACGGTGATGCGCTTGTCCTTGGCGACGATCGTCTTGCCCGACTTGTCGTTGATGTCGAAGCGCGCCACCTCGCCCCGCAGGCGCTCGGGCACCACCTCGAACAGGACGTGGTTCGGCTCGACGTGGAAGCTGTCGAAGGCGAAGAATTCCCTGAGGATCCGCTCCGGCGTGTAGCCGAGCGCCTTGAGCAGGATCGTCACCGGCATCTTGCGGCGGCGGTCGACGCGGAAGAAGACGATGTCCTTCGGGTCGAACTCGAAGTCGAGCCAGGAGCCGCGGTAGGGGATAACGCGCGCCGAGAACAACAACTTTCCGGAAGAATGGGTTTTCCCACGATCATGCTCGAAGAAAACTCCCGGCGAGCGGTGCAGCTGCGAAACGATCACGCGCTCGGTGCCGTTGATGATGAAGGAGCCGGTCGTGGTCATGAGCGGGATCTCGCCCATGTAGACCTCCTGCTCCTTGACTTCCTTGGTGGTCGGCTTGGGCGCGTCCTTGTCCATGATCACCAGGCGCACCTTGGCGCGCAGCGGGCTCGCGTAAGTGAGGCCGCGCTGCTGACACTCCTTGACATCGAAAGGCGGCTCGCCCAGCGAGTAGCTGACGAACTCGAGGCGCGCGTTCCCCGAATGGCTGACGATGGCGAAGATCGAGGTGAACGCCGCCTGCAGGCCCTCGTTGCGCCGGCTCTCTGGCGCGACGTGCGCCTGCAGGAAGCCGGTGTAGGACTCGAGTTGCGTCGCGATCAGAAACGGCACCTTCTGCACCGTGGCTCGCTTCGCGAAGCTCTTGCGGATGCGTTTACGCTCGGTCAGGGAGTAGCTCATTAAGGCTCCTAAGTCCTTCAACGCAAAGGGGTATCCCTTTGCCAAACGAACCCCGGGGAGGGTCATACGACCCCCGCCCGGTTCCGAAGTTCCTGCTTACTTGATCTCGGCTTTCGCGCCGGCGTCGGTGAGCTTCTTCAGCACCGCCTCGGCGTCGGCCTTGGAGACGCCCTCCTTCACGGCCTTGGGCGCGCCGTCGACCAGGTCCTTGGCCTCCTTCAGGCCCAGGCTGGTGACTTCGCGCACCGCCTTGATGACGTTCACCTTGTTGTCGCCCACCGCGGTGAGCATTACCGTGAACTCGGTCTTCTCCTCCGCGGGCGCGGCAGCGGCGGCGGCCGCGGGACCCGCCACGGCGACGGCAGCCGCGGCCGAGACGCCGAACTTCTCTTCCATGTCCTTGATGAGCTGCGAGAGCTCCAGGACCGTCATCTTCGAGATCTCTTCCAGAATCTGTGCGCGTTCCATTTCGTTTCTCCTGAATTAAGTTCCTGATCCTGATTTAGGCGGTGGCCTTTTCGCGCTGCTCTTTCAGCGCGGCGAGGGTGCGGACGAACTTGCCCGGCACCTCGTTCATCGTGCGCGCCAGCTTGGCGACCGGCGCCTGCATCGTGCCCATCAGCTTTGCCAGGAGCTCGTCGCGGCTGGGCAGCAGCGCGAGCGCCTTGACGTCCGCTGCGGACATCACTGCGTTCGGCATGGCGCCGGCCCTGATGACGAAAAACTCGTTCTCCCTGGCGAACTCCGACAGCACCTTCGCGCCGGCCACGGGGTCCGCGGCGATGCCGTACATCAGCGGACCGCTCATCTGCTCGGTCAGCTTCTCGAACGGCGTGCCCTGGACGGCCCTGCGGGCGAGGGTGTTCTTCAGCACTCGCAGGTACAACCCGGACTTCCTTGCCCTGGCGCGCAGCTGCGTGGCGCGCTCGACGTTCAGGCCGCGGTACTCCGCGACGATGACTGCCTGCGCGCCGGCGAGCTTGGCCGCGACTTCCGAGACCATCGCCTGCTTCTGCTCCAGACTAAGACCCAAGGTCTGCCTCCTTGTAACCACGATTTGAACGGCCGCTTTCTGGCCGTCCCTTTACTACGGCGACCCTGGAATCAGGAACGCCGTCTGCGTAGGGCGAACAGCCGATTAAGCCCGTGGCGGTCTCCCACCCCGGGCCCCTACGGTCTTTGACGACAACTGCCAAAGTCATTGCTGTGCCTGCCTCCGCACTTATGCCGACAACGACGCCGGGTCGACTCTGACGCCGACCCCCATCGTGCTCGACACCGAAAGCTTCCTCAGAAAAATCCCCTTCGTGGCCGCGGGCTTCGCCTTGTTCAGCGCCTCGACCAGCGCCGCGAGGTTGTCGCGCAGCTGCTCGGGCGTGAACGAGGCGCGACCGATCGTGCACTGCACGATGCCGGTCTTGTCGGCGCGGAACTGCACCTGGCCGCCCTTGGCGTTCTTCACCGCCGCCGCCACGTCCGGCGTCACCGTGCCGACTTTCGGGTTCGGCATCAGGCCGCGCGGGCCGAGGATCTGGCCGAGCGCGCCGACCACGCGCATCGCCTCCGGCGCCGCGATCACCACGTCGAAATCCATCTTGCCGGCTTTCACCTGCTCGGCGAGGTCTTCCATGCCGACCAGGTCCGCGCCGGCGCTCTTCGCCGCCTGCGCCTTGTCCCCCGCCGCGAACACCGCGACGCGTACCTTCTTGCCGGTGCCTGCGGGCAGCACGACCGAGCCGCGCACCGTCTGGTCGCCCTTCTTCGCGTCGATGCCGAGGTTGACGGCGACGTCGACCGCCTCGTCGAACTTGGCGGTGGCGGTCTCCTTCACCAGCTTCAGCGCCTCGATGGCGGGATAGCTTTTCGCCCGGTCGACCTTCGA
>JAQSVY010000252.1 GCA_029266935.1 Burkholderiales bacterium | reverse complement strand
GATGATGGCGAGCGGATCCTCGCTGCGCGGATTGTCGGAGGTCAGCAGCACGCGGTCGGCGAGCCGCGCCGCGGCGGCGCCCATGAGCGGCCGCTTGGCGGGATCGCGATCGCCACCGGCGCCGAACACCGCGACGAGCCGCCCGCCGCGCGCCTGCGCCTCCGGACGCAGTGCCTTCAGCACCTTCTCCAGCGCATCGGGCGTATGCGCGTAGTCGATTACCACGAGCGGCCGGTCGCCCTCCCGCTGCATGCGGCCCGGAACGTTCGGCAGCTGCGCGAGCAACGCGACGCCTTCGTCGAGAGGCACGCCGTAGGCAAGCAGGCAGCCCAGCACGCCGAGCGCGTTGGAGACGTTGAAGCGCCCGAGCTGGTTGACCACGGCGGTGGCGCTCCCCCAGCTCGAGGCGATGCGCAGGCTCCTACCCTCGATCGCCTCGGCAGCGAGATACTCGCCGGTCAAGGGCGCCGTCAAAGGCGCAAGGCTGTAGCCGATCGTTTTCACGTTGCGTGCGGCAAGGCGTTGCGCAAGGCGAACGCCTGCGACATCGTCCAGGTTCAGAACCGCGACCTGCAGCCCGGGGGCCTCGAAGAGGCGCGCCTTCGCCTCCGCGTACGCGTCCATGGAGCCGTGGTAGTCGAGGTGGTCATGGGAGAGATTCGTGAACAGCGCGCAATCGAACGCGATGCCGTTCACCCGGCCCTGCACAAGCCCGTGTGAGGAGACCTCCATCGCCACCGCCGCGGCATCCTGCTGCAGCAGGGACTTCAGCAGCGCATGCGCTTCCAGCGCATCAGGGGTGGTGTTGGCGAGAGCACTCAATGCACCTGGAAAGCCGCTACCGAGCGTCCCCATCACGCCGGTGCGCGTGCCGCGCCGCCCGAGCGCCGCCGCGATCCAATGGCTGCAGGAGGTTTTGCCGTTCGTGCCGGTCACGCCGCAGACCCACAGCGACGCCGAGGGACGGCCGTAGAACTCGTGCGCGAGCGCACCGGCGCGCTGCTTGAGCCCGACCACCGCCGCGTTCGGCAGCCACCATTCCTGCTGCCAGGTGAATCCTTCTTCCTCCCAGAGCACCGCTGCGGCACCGCGCGCCACCGCTTCGGTAATGTGCGCGCGCCCGTCCGCCCTTTCCCCGGGATAGGCGAAGAAGGCCACTCCCGGCCCGCAGCGGCGGCTGTCGGAAGAAAGGCGCTCGATCATCGCTCCCTGGGCAGCGAGACGCCCGAACAGCTCCGCTTGCGTGGTTCCCACGACACCCATCCCGTCACGTGCTTTCCTTCGCTTCTTCGCCTTCGCCCGGCAGCTCGAGCGGCTCTAGCGGCGCATCGTGCGGCACGCCGAGCAGGCGCAGCGCGCCCTGCATCACCTGGGCGAACACCGGCGCCGCGACCGTGCCGCCGTAGTGCTCGCCGGCGGCGGGCTCATCGATCATCACGGCCACCACCAGGCGCGGCGCCGACGCTGGTGCGAAGCCGACGAAGGAAGCGAGATACTTGTCGGCGGCGTAGGCACCGTTTTCCTGCTTGTGCGCGGTGCCGGTCTTGCCGGCCACCCTCCAGCCCATGATGCGCGCCCGCGGACCGGTGCCGCCGGGCTGCACGGCAGCCTCGAGCATGCCACGCACCGCGCGTGCAGCTTCCGCAGACAGCACCTTCTCGGCGGCGGCCGCCGCGCCAGTTTTGACCAGCACAACCGGTACCAATTCCCCGTCGCGGGCGAAAACCGTATAGGCACGCGCCAGCTGCATTAGGCTCACTGAGATGCCATGCCCATAGGCCATCGTCGCCTGCTCGATCGGCCGCCACGTACGGTAGTGGCGCAGGCGGCCCGCCGCGGCCCCCGGGAATCCCAGCTCTGGCACCGCGCCAAAGCCGACGCGGCGGAACAGGTCCCACATCGCTTCGCGAGGCAAGGCGAGCGCGAGCTTGGCCGCGCCGACGTTGGAGGATTTCTGCAGCACCTGCGCAACGCTCATCACGGCCAACGGATGCACGTCGCGGATGGTGTAGTTCGCCATCGTGAGCCGCCCGAATGGGGTCGGAATGAGCGTGCGGGGCGTGACCTTTCCGCTTTCGATGGCGAGCGCAACGGTGAAGGGCTTGAGGGTCGATCCGGGCTCGAACAGATCGGTGATGACGCGGTTGCGCAGTTGCGCGCCGGTGAGCCGGGCGCGATTGTTGGGGTTGTATGACGGTGCGTTGGCGAGCGCGAGGACTTCGCCGGTGTGCACGTCGAGCACCACCAGCGCGCCGGCTTTTGCGCGGTGCTGCGCGACCGCTTCCTTGAGCGCCGCGAAGGCCAGGCTCTGGATCTTGCTGTCGATGGAAAGCGTCAGGTCGCGGCCGGCCTGGGCGGCGCGGATTGATTCTACGTCCTCGACGATTCGCCCCAGCCGGTCTTTGATGACACGCTTGCTGCCAGGGAGCCCGCCGAGGCCCGCCTGGTACGCGAGTTCGACGCCCTCCTGGCCGGCGTCATCGACGCCGGTGAAGCCCAACAGGTGAGCGGTCACTTCGCCGGCCGGGTAATAACGCCGGAACTCGACGTGCTGGTGGACGCCGCTCAGTGCGAGCCGCTCCACGGCATCTGCGATCTCGGGTGACACCTGACGCTTCAGGTACACAAAGTCGCGCGAGGTGTCACCGAGCTTCCGTTCGAGCTCGCGCAGGCTCACGCCGAGCAGAGCCGCCAGTTTGTTGCGCTCGGCGCGCGTCGAGGGCGCGTCGGCCGGAATAGCCCAGATCGACTTCACCGGCGTCGACACTGCAAGGGCATCGCCGTGCCGGTCGAGAATCCGGCCGCGCGTGGCCGGCATCTCGATGACGCGCGAATAACGGGCGTCTCCCTTCTCCTGTAGGAAGCCCGTCCGCATCGCCTGCAGGTAGACCGAGCGCGCCGCCAGCACTGCGAAGGCGGCCACGAGCAGCACCAGCACCACCCGGGCGCGCCAAACTGGCAGCCTGACCAGGCCCCGCGCGGCAGCGCTCACCGTCTCTCTTGGCGCGCAACCACGCGCAGCCGGCGCGGCTCCGGGGCGCGTAGCCCGAGCACGCCGGTGGCGATCTTCGCCACGCGCGAATGCAGCGCCCAGGTGCTCGCCTCAAGCTGCAGGCGCCCGTATTGCACGTCGAGCTCACGGGAGCGCGCGTGCTCGCGCTCGAGCTCGGAGAAGCGCTTGCGCGCGTTGTGCTGCGAGGTGACGAGCCCGAGCGCGCAGGCGACGAGAACCGCGAGGAGGAGGAGGTTCAGTTTCGCCACCGCGC
>JAQSVY010000251.1 GCA_029266935.1 Burkholderiales bacterium | reverse complement strand
GACCTCGGTGTCCTCGGGGTGCATGCGCACCGGCAGCACCTCCATCGCCTGGCCGGCGTAGCCGTGGAAGGCGTTGGCGTAGGTGCGCACGAGCAGGCGCCGGAACTCGGCCACCAGGCGCTTGCGCTGCTCGGGGCTCGCGCGCGACCAGGAGCGGCCCATGACGAAGCGCGTCGCCTCGGCGAAGTCCAGGTGCGGCAGGATCTTCTTCTCGGCGAGCGCGATCGCCTTCTCCTTGTCGCCGGCCTGCAGCGCCTTGTCGCTCTTCAGCTCGTGCAGCACCTCGCTCGTGATCTTGCGCACGAGCGCCTCGGGTCCTGGATGATGGGTTGCTGCCCCCGCGGAAATCGACCAGAGCAAAATCCCTATGAGGGCGAAGGCGCGCATCAGACCTTGGCTTCCTCTTTCCTGAGCGGCATGCGGGCGAGCCACTTCTCGACTTCGACCGGGTCGGAGAACAGCGTCTCGAGCTCGGCGCGCGCCTCCTCCTCGGTCTGGCGCACCGACTCGACGACGCTGCGGCTAGCGCCGCTGCGGTCGGTGGCGAATTCCAGGCGGATGCCGAAGGGATCGAAGAGGTAGGCCGACCAGAAGCGCCCGCCTAGGGGCACCGGCCCGATCACGTTCACCCCGCAGCTTCTCACGCGCTCGATGAGCGCATCGAACTTCTCCGGCGCGACGTGGAAGGCGACGTGCTGCATGCCGCCGACGTGGTCGCGGTTCTGCCGCGGCAGGCCCTTCGGGTACTCGAAGATCGCGAAGAGCGAGTCGTTGCCCATGTCGAAGAAGTAGTGGCGCAGGTTGTCGTAGGGCGGCTGGCCGCGGTCCTGCTCGAAGGGCACGCGGCGCACGTGCACCAGGCGAAAGCCCATGACGCGCGTATAGAAGTCCATCGCGACCGGCATGTCGTCGCAGACGATCGCGAGGTGGTCAATTCCGCGCGTGCTCATGAGCCTTCTCCATCTGGGAGAGAAATTGATTCAGCGCGCTCAGAAATCCGTCCTGGTTCTCGCCGGCGATGTTGTGGCCCGCGTCGACCTCGGCGACCTGCAGCCGCGGGTTCGCGGCCTTCATCTTCGCCACCGTTTCCGGCGCGTACATGTCCGAGCGCGTGCCGCGCATGGAGAGGATCGGGCAGCGCACCTCGCCGATCAGCTGCCACATGTCCACGCCCAGATGGGGTCTTCGACCGCTTTTGAAGATTTCCTGGAAATAAGGATCGCGCTTGAGGACGAAACCACCGGGCACCGGCTTGAGATAGGCTTCGAAGCGCGCGCGATCGGTGCTCTTGAAGTACGCCATCGCTTCATCGACGGTTTTGAAGAGGTCTGGTACTCCCGCGACGCTCGTCGCAGTCCGCTTCGCCCCGGTGGGCGCGTTCTCGGGGGAATAGTCGATGAGCGCGAGCGCGGCGGCGCGCTGCGGGTGCTTCGCGGCGGCGCAGATCGTGCTACGAGCGCCCATGGAGTGGCCCACCAGCACCACGCGCGTCCAGCCGGCGTGGTCGAGCACGGCGATGATGTCCTGCGCCATCGAAGGCACCGAGTAGTCGCCGGACGGGCTCCAGTCGGAGTCGCCGAAGCCGCGCATGTCCATGAGGATGACCTCGCGCTCCCTGCCGAGGGACTCGCCGACGCCGAGCCAGTCGTAGGAGAAGTACGACAAGCCGTGCACGACCAGGATCGGGGTCTGACCCCGATTGCTGCCGAGGCGGCGGTAATGGATGGCGACGTCGCCGGATTGGACTTTGCTCATGAAACAAGACTACTACGAAGCCGGGCGTAAATCGGGGTGAAATCGGGCGCCGTCTCGCGCATGAGCTGCTCGAACGAGTCGATGACGAAGTAGGTCTCCTGGTAACGGTCGATCTGGTACTCGGTGCACATGACCCGCTCCAGGTCGAAGGGCAGGCGCCGCGGGCGCGCGTCCTCGACGCAGTAGGCGAGCTCGCCTCCCGAGGAGAGAAGGCCCGCCCCATAAGCCCTGACTCCTTGTGGAGTATTCATCAGTCCAAATTCGATGGTGAACCAGTAGAGCCGCGCGAGCAGCTTCACGGCATCGAGGCGCATCGCCTTCAGGCCGCCCTTGCCGTACTCGTGCAGGTGATCGGCGTAGGTGCGATCGAAAAGCAGCGGCACGTGACCGAAGAAGTCATGGAAGACGTCGGGCTCGACGATGTAGTCGAACTCCTCGGGCTTCCTCAGCCACACCGTCACCGGAAAGCGGCGGTTGGCGAGGTGGGTGAAGAACGCTTCGTCCGGGATGAGCCCGGGGACCGGCACGATCTCCCAGCCGGTTCTGGTTCTCAGCTTTTTCGAGATGAGATCGAACCGGGGAATTTCCTGCGCTGCATCCAGTCCCGCAATGGCTTCGATCCATTCCGGGCAGGCGTAGCGCGGCACAAGCTTTGACTGGCGCTCAAAAAGGCGCCGGTAGAGCGCGTGCTCCTCCGGCGCGTAGGCGCCCCAGTCCTGCTCGACGCGGAAATCGGCGCCGGCCCTGGAATAGTCGCCTCTCAAGCCCATCTAGGTAAGCACCCCGCGGCGCATCTGGTCGAGCTCGATCGACTCGAAGAGCGCCTTGAAATTGCCTTCGCCGAAGCCCTCGTCGCCCTTCCTCTGGATGAACTCGAAGAAGATCGGGCCGAGCTGGTTCTCGGAGAAGATCTGCAGCAGAAGCGCGCCGGCCTTGCCGTCGACGAGGATCTTGCGCTTCTTCAGCTCCGCGACGTCCTCGCCGTGCCCGGGGATGCGCTTGTCGACGAGCTCGTAGTAGGTGTCGACGGTGTCGAGCAGCTTCACGCCCTTGGCGCGCATCGCGTCGACGGTCTTGAAGAGGTCGCTCGAGCCGAGCGCCACGTGCTGTATGCCCTCGCCGTGGTAGCGCTCGAGGTATTCCTGGATCTGCCCCGCCTTCTCGGTGCCTTCCTCGTTGATCGGGATGCGGATCTTGCCGCAGGGGCTGGTCATCGCCTTGCTCTTCACGCCGGTGACCTGGCCCTCGATGTCGAAGTAGCGGATCTCGCGGAAGTTGAACAGGCGATCGTAGAAGTCCGCCCATTCTTTCATCCGACCCTTGTGCACGTTGTGGGTGAGGTGGTCGATGTAGGTGAGGCCGTGGCCGGCGGGATTCAGCGAAGCCGCACCTAATCCTTCCTGCAGGGGCTCGAAGTCGACATCGTAGAAGCCGATGTTGCCGATGTCGCCTTCGCGCTTGCCGCCCTTGCCGCGCCAGCGATCGATGAGATAGAGGAGCGAGTCGCCGATGCCCTTGATCGCC
>JAQSVY010000250.1 GCA_029266935.1 Burkholderiales bacterium | reverse complement strand
GAAGCGCCTGCGTGGCGCCCGCGATGGTGCGGCCGGTGCTCGCCATGTCGTCGACGATGAGGCAGTCGGCGCCGCGCACGCTGCCCAGCACCTGCAGCGGCAACGCCACGTCCGCGGCGGTGCGGGTCTTCGCCACTACCGCGAGCGGCGCGCCGAGCGCCGCGGCGTAGCGCTGCGCGCGCTTCAGGCCGCCGGCGTCGGGCGAAACGATGGCGTAGCCGCGCTCCCGCGCGGCGGGCAGCAGCACTGCATCGGCAAGCAGGTGTGTGAAGGGCATGGGAAACGCGCTCTCCAGCGCCGGCGAGTGCAGCTCGAGCGCCACGACGCGGTCGATGCCGGCCGTCGCGAGCAGGCGCGTCACGAGCTGCGCCGAGCGCGGCTCGCCGGGCAGCTTGCGTACGTCTTGGCGCGCGTAGGCGAAATACGGAATCAGCGCGGTGATGCGCGCCGCGCCGGCGGCGCGCGCGGCGTCGGAGATGAGCGCGAGCGCCATCAGCCGCTCGTTGGCAGGCGCCGACATCGGCTGCACGACGTAGAGGTCCTTGCCGCCGGCGTCGGCTTCCAGGCGCACGCGCGTCTCGCCGTCGGCGAAGCTTTCGATGGCGACGGGAAGGAGCGGCACGCCGGCCTCGCGGGCGATCTCGCGCGCGAGCCCCGGGTGCGCGTCGCCGGCTATGATCGCCGCCTCGCCCAGCTTCACGCCGCGACCTTGGGCTCGTACATGCCGGCAAGCGCTGCGGCATAAAGGTCGCGCGGCCGCGGCCGCGTGGCGTGCGCCTGCTCGTAGGCGACTGCGGCGACCGCCGCGGCGACGGCGGCGGCGACGGGGCGAAGCCGCGCCGCCGGCGGGAAGAGCCGGCCCTGCGCGATCTCGTCGGCGCGCAGCTGCGCCGCGAGCGCCTGCGCCGCGGCGAGGAACATCTGGTCGGTGACGCGCCGCGCGCCCGACAGCGCGAGCCCCAGCCCGACGCCCGGGAAGATCCAGGCGTTGTTGCCCTGGGCGGGCACGAGCGTGCGGGCGTTCACCTCGACCGGGGCGAAGGGACTGCCGCTCGCGAAGAGCGCGCGCCCGCCGGTCCAGCGGTAGGCCTGCTCGGCGGTGCATTCGGACTTCGAGGTGGGGTTGGAGAGCGCGAAGACGACCGGCCGCTCGTTGACCTGCGACATCGCCGAGAGGACGCGCTCGCCGAAGAGGCCTGCCTGGGCGGAGGCGCCGATGAGCGCCGTGGGGCGGAAGATCTCGACCGCGGCGGCGAGCTCGCCGATGGGCGCGCGCGGCCGCGCGAAGGGCCGCTTGTGCGCGACCAGGTCTTGCCGCCCCGACACCACCGCGCCGCGCGAGTCCATGAAAAGGCAGCGCTCGCGCGCCTGGGCCTCGCTCAGGCCTTCCTCGCGCATCGCCGCGAGCACTGTCGCGCCAATGCCCAGCCCGGCTTCGCCCGCGCCGGCGAAGAGTAGCCGCTGCTCGCCGAGCTTCCTGCCGGTGATCCTTCCCGCGGCGAGCAGGCCCGCCACGCCCATGGCGCCCGTGCCCTGGATGTCGTCGTTGAAGCAGCACAGCCGCCCACGGTAGCGCTCGAGCAGCGCGAACGCGCAGGCGTTGTTGAAGTCTTCGAACTGCAGGACCGCCTGCGGGAAAACTGCCTCGACGGCGGCAACGAACTCCTCGAGCAGCGCGTCCCAGCCCTCGCCCTTGAGCCGCGACTCCGGCACGCCGAGGTAGCCGGGCTCGCCGCGCAGCGCTTCGTTGTCGGTCCCCACGTCGAGCATCACCGGCAGGCAGGCCTGCGGCGCCACGCCGCCGCAGGCGGTATAGAGCGCGAGCTTGCCGACCGGGATGCCCATGCCGTTCGCTCCGAGGTCGCCCAGCCCGAGGATGCGGCCGCCGTCGGTGACGACGATGAAGCCGACGTCGCGCCGCGGCCAGCCGCGCAGCACCTCCGCGATGCGCCCGCGGTCGCGCCGCGAGACGTAGAGGCCGCGCGGTCGCGCCGGCAGGCGGCTCCAGGCGAGGCAGGCGTCGCCGACCGTGGGCGTATAGACGACGGGCATCAGCTCCTCGAGGTGATCGATGAGGAGGCGGTAGAAGAGCCGGTAGTCCTCGCCGTGCAGCCGCGCGAGCTGCACGTAGCGCTCGAGCGGCGTTGCCAGCGCGCGCAGACTCGCCAGCGCCTGCTCTTGATTCAGCGCAAGGCCCGGCGGCGGCGCTCCTCCATCATGCGGGGACATCATTGGCAGGAGACCCCATGCCGCACTTCGTCATGCTGACCCGTATCTCGTCCCAGTCGCTGCACCAGCCGAAATCGTTCGAGACGCTGGAGCGCCATGCCGCCGAGCAGGTGGCGAAGGCCTGTCCGGAAGTAAAGTGGATCGCCAACTACGCCGTGGCCGGGCCCTACGATTACGTCGATATCTTCGAGGCCCCGGATTTGCAGGGCGCGATGCGCGTCTCGGCGCTGGTGCGCAGCTACGGCCACGCGCATACCGAGGTCTGGCCGGCGCTACCGTGGGCGGAGTTCAAGAAGCTCGTGCACGCGTTGCCAGGAGCGCCTTGATTTGCCCGCGGCAGGTTCTTCGTCGACACCGGGTAGTACTCGGCGCTCCAAGGCATGCGCCATTACAGCGCCGCGTGCATCCTGCCGCTTGACCTTGATCAATACCCCCTCGGCCACGCGTGGCGAAATGAACTCATGAGCCAAATGCCGAAGCAGAAGCGGCGCAAGGAAAAGCGCCCGCGCACCGAAAGCGCGGCGCGGCCGGAGCTCAAGGCCGCGGGCCGCGCCCAGCTCGGGCCGGACGAGGAGCGCCGGCCTTACCGGCCCCGCGAGGACGACGCGTCGATGGAGGACCCGCTGCAGGACTGGCCGAAGGAGGAATAGCCGTGCAAACCCCCCATGTCTTCATCGCCTATGCACCGCGCGGCGCGGGCCTGCGCTGCGCGGTCGCCTACCTCGCCGGCGGTCGCGACGCCTACGGCTGGTTCGCCGGCCCGCGGCACGACGCGAGCATCGCCGCCTCTTACTTCCTGCTGGAGGATTTCTTCACCAACCGCGAGACGCGCTACGAGGCGGTGGAGCAGGGCGACCTGCACGGCGCCTGGACGCTCAACGAGGCGCGCCGGCACGAGCTGGCGCGCATGCAGGAGGTATTCGCGCGCGAATGGCTCTTCCATCGACGCGACGTGCCGCAGGCCGCCGCGGAGCTGCAGGCCTACGCCGAGGCCGAGCTCGCCGCCGGCGAGCTCAACGTGCGCTTCGAGCGCCTGGCGAAGTTCTCCACGCA
>JAQSVY010000015.1 GCA_029266935.1 Burkholderiales bacterium | reverse complement strand
GCGAGCACCACCGCCTGGTAGGGCTTGAGCACGCGCGTGGAGACCACGGTGGCGATCGAGTTCGCGGCGTCGTGGAAGCCGTTCATGAAGTCGAACGCGAGGGCAACCGCAATGAGCGCGACCAGCACGCCCAGGCCAAGCTGGGTGGCGGCGCCCGGGTCCATCAGGAGTTTTCTAGGACGATGCCTTCGACGACGTTCGCGACGTCCTCGCAGCGGTCGGTGATCGACTCGAGCAGCTCGTAGATGACGCGCAGCTTCATCACCTGCTTGAGGTCGTTCTCGTCGCGGAAGAGCTTGGAGAGCGCGGCGCGCATCACCCGGTCGGCGTCGGACTCGAGCCGGTCGATCTCCTCGCAGCACTTGAGGATCGCCTCGGAGCGCTTGACGTTGGTGAGCAGCCCCACCACGGTGCGCACGCGCTCGCAGCACATCTGGCAGATCTCGGCGAGCTGCTTCGCCTCCGGGGTGACGCTGCGCAGATCATAGAGGGCGATGGACTCCGCGACGTCCTGGATGAGGTCGAGGATGTCGTCCATTGCCGTGATGAGCGCGTGGATCTGCTCGCGGTCGAAGGGCGTGATGAAGGTCTTGTGCAGGAGCGTGATGCACTCGTGCGTGATCTTGTCGGCGGCGCGCTCGGCGCCGTCGATGCGCTGGGCGTGCGCGTCGAGCTCGCTGAAGCTGCCGATCATCGCCGCCAGCTCGCGGCTGCCCTCGATGATGCGCTCGGCGTGCGCGTTGAAGAGGTCGAAGAAGCGCCCCTCGCGGGGCATCAGGCGCGCGAGCATCTTTTCACTCCCTTGTGCCGAGGCCCTGCGCCTTCAGGGCGTCGATGTCCTGCGCGGCGAACCCCCAGTCGCGCAGCGCCTGCAGCCCGCCTTCGCCGCGCTCCGGCGGCTCGTGACGCACCGCGCCCGGCGTGCGCGAGAAGCGCGGCGCCGGCGCCGGTTGCGGCACATTGCCGACCGAAAGATAGCTTTTTCTCGAAACGCTCTGCGCGTGATCGCGCGCTTCGGACCACGACAGCACAGGTGCGAAACAGGCGTCGGAGCCGTCGAAGACCCTGCACCACTCCTCTCTGCTCCTGGTTCGGAATGCTGCTGAGAAAACTTCCTTCATCTCCGGCCAGCGCGCGCGGTCGTACTGGTCGGGCAGATCCTTCAACTGCAATCGTTCCAGCAGCTCTTCGTAAAAACGGCCTTCGATCGCGCCGATGGAGACGTACTTGCCGTCCTTCGTCTCGTAGACGTCGTACCAGGGCGCTCCAGTGTCGAGGATGTTGTCGCCGCGCGTCTCGCTCCAGGTGCCGGCGGCGAGGAAGCCCGAGAACATGGCGGCGAGCAGCGCCGTGCCGTCGATCATCGCGGCGTCGACCACCTGGCCCTGGCCCGAGCGCTTCGCCTCCAGCAGCGCGCAAGCGATGCCGAAGCCGAGCAGCATGCCGCCGCCGCCGAAGTCGCCGATCAGGTTCAGCGGCGGCACCGGCGCCTCGCCCTTGCGCCCGAAGGCGTGCAGCACGCCGGCGAGGGCGATGTAGTTGATGTCGTGGCCGGCGCGCGGCGCGAGCGGGCCGTCCTGGCCCCACCCGGTCATGCGCCCGTAGACGAGGCGCGGGTTCCTCGCGAGCGCGATATCGGGCCCGAGCCCCAGGCGCTCCATGACGCCGGGACGCAGCCCTTCAATGAGCACGTCTGCTCTTTCCACCAGGCTAAGAGCAATTTGCCTGGAAGAATCCTTCTTGAGATCCAAAGTCAGCGAACGCTTGCCGCGCATCATGACGTCGTGGCGGCGCTCGCGCTTGAGTCCCAGGTCGGTGCCCTCGGGGCGTTCGAGCACCAGCACGTCGGCCCCCATGTCGGCGAGCAGCATCCCGGCGAAGGGCGCGGGGCCGATCGCTTCGAACTCCAGCACCTTGACCCCCGCAAGCGGCCCCATGGCCCGGGATAATACTTTATGCCTGCGCGGTTTCCCGAGCGGATCGTCTGCCTCACCGAGGAAACGACGGAGACGCTCTACCTCCTCGGCGAGGAGCGGCGCATCGTCGGCATCTCGGGCTATACCGTGCGCCCGCCACGCGCGCGCAGGGAGAAGCCGCGCGTGTCAGCCTTCCTCAGCGCGAAGAACGAAAAGATCCTCGAGCTCAAGCCGGACCTGGTGCTCGGCTTCTCCGACCTGCAGGCCGACATCGCGCGCGACCTCGCCAAGGCGGGGCTGAACGTGGTGCTGTTCAACCAGCGCTCGGTGCAGGAGATTCTCGACACCATCGCGATGGTGGCTGCCCTCGTGGGCGCAAGTGACCGGGGCGCGCGGCTCGTCGATCGACTGGAACGGGGCTTGGACGAGATCCGGGAAAGAGCAAAGGCCTTCCCGCGGCGCCCGCGCGTCTACTTCGAGGAATGGGACGAGCCGATGATCAGCGCCATCCGCTGGGTGAGCGAGCTCGTCGAGATCGCCGGCGGCGAGGATGTGTTCAGGGAGCTCTCTTTCTCCCAAGCGGCCACGGGGCGCGTCGTCCCGGATGGGAGGCTGGTGGTGGAAAGGCAGCCGGATGTCATGTTCGGCTCATGGTGCGGGAAGAAATATCGGCCCGAGCGCGTGGCGGCGCGGCCCGGATGGCAGGCGATTCCCGCGGTCAGGAACCACGAGCTGCACGAGGTGAAGTCGGCCGAGATTCTGCAGCCCGGGCCGGCGGCGCTCAGCGACGGCGTGCGCCGCATTCACGAGGTCTTGGAGGGATTCTTCTCCAGGAGCTGAAACGGCGGCGCGCTGCCGTCCTTGTTCTGTCCGGCGTAGACGGTAAGGTGCGGGAACGGAATCTCGATGCCGCGCTCCTCGAAGGCCTTCTTCAGCCGCTTGAGGAATTCGCGCTTCACGTTCCACTGCTGGATCGGCGGCACCACCTTGAGCCGCGCGCGCAGGATGACCGCCGAGTCGGCCCAGCGATCGACGCCGATGACCTCCAGATCGTCGGTGATGCGCTCGCCCCACGCCGGCTCCGCGCGCATGGCGCGGCCCACCTCGCGCATCGCCTCAAGCGCCTCGTCGGGGTCCTCACGGTAGGCGATGCCGGCCTCGATGACGGCGGTGGCGAAGCCGCGCGTGCGGTTGGTCACCACCTTGATCTCGCCGTTCGGCACGTAGTGCACGTGCCCTTCGAAGTCGCGCAGGCGCACGTAGCGCAGCGTCACCTCCTCGACCAGGCCGCCCTTGCCGGCCACGTCGACCACGTCGCCCTGGCGCACCTGGTCGTCGAGGAGAAGGAAGAAGCCGTTGAAGTAGTCCTTGATCAGGCTCTGGGCGCCAAAGCCGATGGCGATGCCGGCGACGCCGGCGGTGGCGAGGATGGGTGCTACCGAGATGCCGAGCTCGCCGAGGATCAGCATCCCGGCGACCAGCACGATGACGATCGCGGCGGCGTTGCGGAACACGCGCGCCAGGGTCTCGATGCGGGCGATCTCGTCGCCGCCGGTCATGCGCCGCGACATGTAGGCGCGGAAAAGCCGGATCAGGCGCGCCGCCATCGCCTGCAGGATCCAGGCGATCACGAGGATGATGAGGATGCGCGCCGCCTGCGTCGCGGCGAGCTTGATGCCCGCATCGAGCTCGTAGAGGAAGGCGACGAGGTCCTTCAAGCGTTAATGCAATCCCAGCGCGGCCTCGATATTGCGCACCATCGCCACCAGGCGCGGACCGAGGTCCTCCTCGAGCTGGCCTTTCTTCGCCATGAACGCCGGCACCGTGGCGTTGAAGGCGACGATCTCGCCGTCGACGGTGCGGCGCATCGGCACGCCCACCGCGTGCACCTCGCGGCGCAGCTCCCCGGTGCTGGCACAGAAGCCGCGCAGACGGATTTCCTCGAGCGACTTGTCGATCGAGGCGCGGTACTTGCGGTGCGCCTCGGGATCCTTCACCTTTATCTGGTTCAGCACCGCCTCGCGCTCCGGCGGCGTGCAGGCGGAGAGGAAGGCGCGGCCGATCACCGACTGCGAGATCGGTACCGAGGTGCCGATGTCCGGCAGCGTGGTGACGCCGTTGCCGCTGCGGCAGGACTCGACGTAGACCATGTTGAGGCGATCGCGCACGCCCATCGACACCGAGCCGTTACAGTAGTCGGCGATCTCCTTCATCAGCGGCCGCGCCACCTGCCGCACGTTCATCGAGGCGAGCAGCGGATAGCCGATGGAGAGCACCGCCGAGCCGAGCTGGTACTTGCCCAGGCGCATGTTGTGTCGGAGGTAGCCGAGCTTGGTGAGCGTATACGTGAGGCGGGAGACGGTTGGCTTGGGCAGGCCGGTGCGCACCGAGATCTCCTTGTTGCCGAGCAGCGGCTCGAGCGGCGTAAAGCAGCGCAGTACCTCCAGGCCGCGCGCCAGCGTGGTGGCGAACTGGCGGTCGCCCTCGTGCTCGTAGCTGAAAGCGCCGGCAGGCGGGGAAAGCGGTGCCGCGGGTTCCGGTGCGCCCATGGGGAGGTCTCCTCGGGTTATTTGAGCAGTTGCGGCGGAGTGTTTCGCGTTTCGCTATTCTGTCGGCGCGGCGTTCGGTGTCAACTTAGTCGTATTGGATTTCACATAGTGAAATGATGAATCCCATATTCGACCTGGCCGGGAAGGTGGCGCTCGTTACCGGCTCGACTCGCGGCATCGGCAAGTCGATGGCGGAAGAGTTGGCGCGCGCCGGCGCCAAGGTCGCCGTGAGCAGTCGCAAGGCCGAGGCCTGCGAGCAAGTCAGGAAGGAGTTCGAGAAGAACGGCTTCGAGGTGCTCGCGCAGCCGTGCAATGTCTCGCGCAAAGAAGACCTGCAGTCCCTGGTCGACGCCACGACCGCGAAATGGGGCCGCATCGACATCGTGGTGGCCAACGCGGCGTCCAATCCGTACTACGGCCCCCTGACCGGGGTCCCGGACGAGGCTTTCGACAAGATCTTCGCCAATAATGTGAAAAGCGTGCTCTGGCTCGCAGCGATGACGCTGCCCGGGATGACAAAAGGAGGAAGTTTCATCGTCGTGGGCTCCATCGGCGGGCTGATCGCCAACACGGTGATTGGGGCTTACGGCATTTCCAAGGCTGCCGACCACCACCTCGTGCGCAACCTCGCCGCCGAATGGGGCCCGAAGAACGTCCGGGTCAACGCCATCGCCCCGGGGCTGGTGAAGACCGAGTTCGCCCGGGCGCTGTGGGAGGACGAGAAGCGCCGGAACGAGCGCATCCAGGCCACGCCCCTGCGCCGCCTGGGCGAGCCGAGCGATATCGGGGGCATCGCCGTCTTCCTGGCGTCCGACGCTGCGGCGTTCATCACCGGACAGTGCATAGTTGCGGATGGCGGCGTTACCATCTTGTAATGGATTTGAATTACTCCCCTGAAGAGCTGGCGTTCCGCGATGAAGTGCGAGCTTGGCTCACCAAGAATCTGCCCGCGGAGCTGAAGGACAAGGGCCACTACGCCAAGGAAGAGCTGCTGCGCTGGCATCGCATCCTCGCCAAGCAGGGCTGGGTCGCGCCCGCATGGCCGAAGGAATGGGGCGGCACCGGCTGGAACGTGGTGCAACGCTACATCTTCGAGGAGGAGCTCGGTTACGCCGGCGGCCCGCCGCTCATCCCTTTCGGCCTGACCATGTGCGCACCGGTGCTGCTTCGCTTCGGCACGCAGGCGCAGAAGAAGCGCTTCCTGCCGCGCATCTACAACGGCGACGATTTCTGGTGCCAGGGCTACTCCGAACCCGGCTCCGGCAGCGACCTGGCTTCGCTGAAGACAAAGGCCGTCAACAAGGGTGACCACTACGTCGTCAACGGCCAGAAGATCTGGACCACGCTCGCGCACTACGCCGACTGGATCTTCTGCCTGGTGCGCACCGACCCGACGGTCGAGAAGCGCCAAGAGGGCATCTCGTTCCTGCTCATCGACATGAAGGGTCCGGGCATCACCGTGCGCCCGCTCATCCTCATGGACGGCGCGCACGAGGTGAACGAAGTGTTCTTCGACGACGTGCAGGTGCCGGCGCAGAACCTGGTGCACGAGGAAGGCAAGGGCTGGACGGTGGCAAAGTACCTGCTCGGCTACGAGCGCATGAACACCGGGCGCATCGGCGAGTCGAAACGCCAGCTGGCCAAGCTGAAGGAATTCTCAAAAGAGAAACAGAAGGAGCTGCGCTTCCGCGATCGGCTCTCCCGCCTCGAGATCGAGCTGATCGCGCTCGAGATCACCAACCTGCGCTTCCTCGACCGCATGCGCCGGACCGGCCAGCCGCCGGGCGCCGACGTGTCGATGCTGAAGATCAAGGGGACCGAGATCCAGCAGGGACTGACCGAGCTGGCGATGGAGTGCATCGATCCGCTGGCGGGCGACGAGGGCAGCCTGGCGCTGCAGAAGAAGTACCTCACCACGCGCAAGACGACGATCTACGCCGGCTCCAACGAGATCCAGAGAAACATCATTGCGAAAATGACCCTCGGGCTGTAGGGCACAAAGGCAAGCTTATGAACTTCGATTACAGCGAAGAGCAGCAGCTACTCGCCGACTCGGTCAGGCGATTCCTCGACAAGGAATACGACTTCGAGTCGCGCAAGAAGATCATCGCCGGTGCCGGCTGGAGCGAGGAGGTCTGGGCGAAGTTCGCCGAGATGGGCCTCAGCGCGCTGCCGGTCTCGCCCGACTACGGCGGTTTCGGCGGCGGCGCGGTCGACCTGATGAGCGTGATGGAGGCGTTCGGCGAGGCGCTGGTGGTCGAGCCGCTGCTGCCGACGCTCGTGGCGGCGCGGCTGGTCGGTCGCGCGGCGAGCGACGCGCAGAAGAAGGCGCTGCTGCCGGCAGTCGCCGCCGGCCGTCTGCGCCTGGCCTTTGCCGCTTCGCCGAAGACCAACGTCGTGGGGGCGCCGGCTGCGCACAAGTTAGTCTGTCTTCTGCAAGGAGACCTGTTCATCGTCGACGCCGCCGAGGTGTCGATGCAGGCCTACCGCACCATCGACAACATGCTTGCCGCGCAGATCGAGTTTTCGCCATCGAAGGCGGATTTGCTGGCGAAAGATGCAGGGACGGCGGTCGAGGAAGCGCTCGACTTTGCCACGGCGCTCGTGTGCGCCGAAGCGGTGGGTGCGATGAAGTTCGCGTGCGACACCACGCTTGAGTACCTGAAGACGCGCAAGCAGTTCGGCGTGCCGATCGGCACTTTCCAGGCGCTGCAGCACCGCATCGTCGACATGTTCATTTCCCACGAGCAGGCGAAGTCCATGGCCTGCCTGGCCTGCTCCAGGGTGGATTCCTCCGAGGCTCCCGCCGACCGGGCCCGCGCCGTCTCGGCGGCGAAGATTCGCATCGCCGACGCCGCCCGCCACGTCAGCCAGGAATCGGTGCAGCTGCACGGCGGCATGGGCATGAGCGAGGAGCTTAAGGTGAGCCACAGCTTCCGCCGCCTCACGGTGCTCGCGCGCCAGTTCGGCGACGCGGACCATCATCTGCAGCGGTTTGCCACCTTATAGAGTCCTTCTCGTCCTCGCGCTCGCTGCCTGTGCCGGCCCGCCGCCGGAGCGGCCGGCGAGCGCGCCGCCGCCTGCCGAGCGCGCGGCGCTCTCGCGGCTGCCCGCGACCTACCGCAACACGCCGAGCTGCCCCGGCTGCCTCGCGCTGACGCTGACGCTGCGCGCCGACGGCGCCTACGTGGCGCGCGAGCGGCTCGGCTCCTCCGAGTTCTATGACTTCGGCCGCTGGCGCGAGTCGCGCGAGGACGCGGTCCTGCACCTCGACGGCGGCCGCGATGCGCCGCGCCGCTATGGGATCCGGCCCGCGGACCTGCTCGAAGCGCAGCCGGGCACGCAGGGCGGCGACCTGAAGCGCGCGAGCGAGGTGGAAGCCCTGCGCGGTCCCTTCCGCATGACCGGGCTCTTCGACGGCAAGGTGTTCAAGGAATGCCAGACCGGCCTCGCCTGGGCCCTGGACGATTCGCGCGCGGCACAGGCTTTGAAGGAGCAGTACTCGGATCGAAAGCAACCCGTGCTGGTGTCCCTCGATGGCCGCTTTGAACCGCAAGGCCGCGGCGAGGTGCTGCGCGTCGTGCGTACCGCGGCGATCCACAACGAGCGCGGTTGTCCCGGTTAAACTCGGAGAATCCATGGAAAACAAGCGCGTCGTCCTCGCCAGCCGTCCCAAGGGCTGGGTGACCGAGGAGAACTTCCGGCTGGAAACCGCGCCGCTGCCCAAGCCCGCCGAGGGCGAGGTGCTGGTGAAGAACCTCTGGCTCTCGCTCGATCCGTACATGCGCGGGCGCATGGACGACGTGAAGAGCTACGTCAAGGGCGTCGACATCGGCGAGGTGATGGTCGGCCAGACGGTCGGGGAAGTCATCGAGTCGAGAAACGAAAAATTCAAGCGCGGCGACAAGGTCCTGACGCAGCTCGGCTGGCAGCTGTATGGCAGTGCCAAGGAAGCCTCGAAAGTCCAGGAAGGGCCCGCGCCGCTCAGCTACTACCTTGGCTGTCTCGGCATGCCGGGGATGACGGCTTACTTCGGCCTGAAGGAGATCGGCCAGCCCAAGGCGGACGAGACGGTGGTGGTGTCGGCCGCCTCGGGTGCGGTGGGAAGCGTCGTCGGGCAGCTCGCGAAGAGCTGGGGCTGCCGCGCGGTCGGCATCGCCGGCGGCGCCGAGAAATGCGGCTACGTGACGGGCGAGCTCGGCTTCGACGCCTGCGTCGACTACAAGGCGGGCAATCTGCACCGCGACCTGAAGGAAGCCTGCCCGAAGGGCGTCGACGTCTATTTCGACAACGTCGGCGGCGAGACGCTCGACACGCTACTGCGCCTGATGAACGTGCACTCGCGCATCATCGTGTGCGGGCTCATCTCCGAGTACAACGCCACGCAGCCCTACGGCTACCGCAACATGCGCTCGGTGCTGGTGAACCGCATCAAGATGCAGGGCATGATCGTGTTCGACTGGCGCAGCCGCTACGGCGAGGCCCTCAAGGCGCTCGCCGGGATGCACGCCCAGGGCAAGCTGAAGACGCGCGAGTCGATCGTCGAAGGCCTGGAGAACGCGCCGCGCGGCCTGATCGCGCTCCTCAAGGGCGGCAACTTCGGCAAGCAGCTGGTCAAGCTTGTCTGACTACGTCGGCTTCGGCAGGCGCCTCGCGGCGTTCGCCATCGATGCGCTGCTGGTCTTCGTCGTGATCGGCCCGCTCGCGCTCTTTGGCATCCATGGCTTCTTTGTCGAGGCTTTGCTGCCGGCGATCGCGGTGCTCCTCTTCTGGCGCCGCTACGGCGCAACCCCCGGCAAGATGGCGGTGGCGGCGAAGATCGTCGACGCGCGCACCGGCGGTGCTCCCAGCAACGCGAGCCTGGTCAAGCGCTACGTCGGCTACCTGCTCTCAATGCTGCCCTTTTTCCTCGGCTTCGCCTGGATCGCGATCGACCGGCGCAAGCAAGGTTGGCACGACAAGATCGCTGGAACCCTGGTGATAAACGACGATGATTGAGCTCTACACCTGGCCGACCCCGAACGGCCACAAGATCCACATCATGCTGGAAGAGACCGGCCTCGAGTACAACGTGCATCCGATCGACATCGGCAAGGGCGACCAGTTCGACCCCGAGTTCCTGAAGATCTCGCCGAACAACAAGATGCCGGCGATGGTCGACACGGACGGGCCCGACGGCAAGCCGCTCGCGCTCGCCGAGTCGGGAGCGATGCTCTTCTACCTCGCCGCCAAGACCGGGAAGTTCCTGCCCCGGGACATGGCCAAGCGCTGGAAGGTGCTGCAATGGACCATGTTCCAGATGGGGCACATCGGCCCGATGCTCGGCCAGGCGCACCACTTCCTGCAGTACGCGCCCGAGAAGATCGAGTACGCGATGAACCGCTATCGCAACGAGGCGAACCGCCTCTACGGCGTGGTGGACCGGCAGCTGCGCGAGTCGAAGTACCTCGCGTGCGACGAGTACACGATCGCCGACATGGCGACCGTGCCGTGGATGCGCTTCCCCGAGCGCCAGGGCGTGCAGGTCGACGAATACCCGACGCTCAAGCGCTGGCGCGATGCGATCCTCGAGCGCCCCGCGGTGAAGCGCGCGCTCGAGGTGCTGAAGGACGCTCGGCGAGCGGGCGAGATGACCCGGGAGCAGAAGGAAATCCTGTTCGGCGCCAAGCAGTACGCCAAGCGTTGACGCCGACCCCGGTCAGCGTCAACGGCACGAGCTATCGCTGGCCGCGGCGGCCGCTGGCGGTGGTGTGCATCGACGGCGGCGATCCCGCCTATCTGCAGCGCTACCTCGCCGAGGACGCGATTCCCAACATCGCGCGCTTCATGAAGGAGGGATTTGCGACGGTGGCCGAGGGCACGGTGCCGAGCTTCACCTGCCCGAACAACATGTCGATCATCACCGGCACGCCCGCGTCGCGGCACGGCATCTCGGGCAACTACTATCTCGACACGCGTACCGGCGAGGCGGTGGTGATGACGGGGCCGGAGCTGCTGCGCGGCCACACCATCCTCTCGCGCTTCGCCGCCGCCGGCGCGAAAGTCGCCTCCATCACTGCCAAGGACAAGCTGCGCCGCCAGCTCGCCAAGGACCTCGACGTCTCGCGCGGCAACGTGTCCTTCTCCTCCGAGTTCGCCAGCCGCTGCACGCTGGCGGAGAACGGCATCGAGGACGTGTTGGAGCTGGTGGGCATGCCGCAGCCGGGCATGTATTCGATGGAGCTGTCGCTCTTCGTGCTCGAGGCGGGCATCCGCTTGCTCGACGGCAGGAACCGCCCGGATCTCCTCTACCTCTCGCTCACCGACTGGGTGCAGCACAAGTACGCACCGCACGAGCCCGAGGCGAAGCGCTTCTACCAGGCGCTCGACCGCTGCTTCGGCCGGCTCGCGGCGCTCGGTGCCGACGTGGCGCTTACCGCCGACCACGGCATGAACGACAAGTCCGACGCCGCGGGCAGGCCGAACGTCGTCTGGCTGCAGGACATCCTCGACGCGCAGTTCGGCAAGGGCGACACGCGCGTCATCTGCCCCATCACCGACGCCTTCGTCGCGCACCACGGCGCGCTCGGCGGCTTCGTGCGCGTCTGGTGCCAGGGCCGCGCGACGCCTCGGGAAGTCATGAAATTAGTGAAACAAATCGACGGGATTGAATCCGTACTCGACAAGTCGACAGCGTGCCGGGTGCACGACCTGCCGGCCGACCGCGAGGCCGACGTGGTGGTGATCTCGACTGCCGACACCTGCATCGGCGGGTCCGAGGCTGAGCACGACCTCTCGGGGCTCGCCGGCCACCGCCTGCGCACGCACGGCGGCGTGTCGGAGGCGAGAGTGCCCTTCATCCTGAGCGTGCCGCTCAACGATGCCTACCGCCTCAAGGCGGGCGCGGCAACGCCGAAGAGCTACCAGATCTTCGATTTCGCCCTCAACGGGGCAGGGGAGGCCTGATGGGCCTGCAAGGCAAGGTGGCGTGGATTACCGGCGGCGGCTCGGGCATCGGGCTTGCCGGAGCGATCGAGCTCGCCAATGCCGGCGCCAAGGTGGTGATCTCCGGGCGCAGCGCGGCGACACTCAAGGAAGCGGCGAAGGAGTGCGACGCGGAGACGATCGCGCTCGACGTCTCGAGCAAGGAGGAGGTGCAGAAGGCGGCGCGCGAGCTGCTCAAGCGCCACGGTGCGATCGACATCCTTGTCAACAGCGCCGGCATCAACATGCCGCAGCGCAACTTCCGCAACGTCTCGCTCGACGGCTGGGACCAGATCGTCGCGGTCAACCTCTCGGGCATGTTCTACTGCGTGCACTCGGTGCTGCCGGCGATGCGCGAG
>JAQSVY010000249.1 GCA_029266935.1 Burkholderiales bacterium | reverse complement strand
CTTCTTTGGCTGGCATTGCGATTTCTCCTGAATCTCGTTAAACGCTCAGGCGCCTTCGATGACGCCCATGATGTCTTCCTCGCGCATCACGAGGAGCTCTTCGCCCTTCACCTTCACGGTCTGCCCGGAGTACTTGCCGAACAGCACCTTGTCGCCGGGCTTGACGTCGAGGGCGATCAGCTTCCCGGCGTCATCCTTCTTACCTTTGCCCACGGCCACGACCTCGCCCTGGTCAGGCTTCTCGGCGGCGGTGTCAGGGATGACGATTCCACCCGCGGACTTGCGCTCTTCCTCGATGCGCTTGACGATCACGCGGTCATGCAACGGACGAATTTTCATGCTCGACTCCCAGAATTAAAAAACATGATGTATTACAATGGTTTGTATGAACTCAAGCCCGGCAGTTCGCGGACTGCTAGCACTCAACCCGGACGAGTGCTAATGATACGGGCTGTGCGGCGCGGTATCAAGGGGTTTCTGTGGATGATTCTTTGGTTAGTGCTTACTCCCGCGCTCGCCAACCTACCGAAGCCGGTGCTCGACGAGCTGCGCAAGGTGGGTGTCCCCGCCTCGAGCGTGGCTGTCGTGGTGCAGGAGACCGGCGCCAAGCGCCCCACGCTCGCGCTCAACACCGGCGAAGCCATGAACCCCGCCTCGGTGATGAAGCTCGTCACCACCTACGCGGCGCTCGAGCTCCTCGGGCCGGCCTACCGCTGGAAGACCGAGGCCTGGCTCGACGGCGAGCACCTGTTGCTGCGCGGCACCGGCGACCCGAAGCTGAACTACGAGAGCTTCTGGATGATGCTGCGCGGGCTGCGTGCGCGCGGGCTGCGCGAGATCCGCGGCGACGTGGTCCTCGACCGCAGCTATTTCGGCCCCGTGGCCAACGGGCGCATCGACGACGAGCAGTTCCGCCCCTACAACGTCACGCCCGACGCCCTGCTCGTCAACTTCAAGTCGCTGCGCTTCGTGTTCGCACCGGCAGGCAAGCAGGTGCGGGTGTTCGTCGAGCCGCACCTTCCCGGCCTCGATCTCATCAACGGCCTGCGCCTGGGCAGCGGGCCCTGCCCCGAGGGTCGCGCGTTCCGCGACCTGATCGAGGCGTCGTTCGTCTCCGCGCCGCAGCCGCGCGCGGCCTTCAGCGGCCTCTATCCGCTCGAGTGCGGCGAGCGCGAGCTGAACGTGGCGCTCTACTCGCCCGAGGAATACGTCGCCGGCATGATCCGCCACTTGTGGGCGGAGATGGGAGGCACCTGGAAAGGCAAGGTACGCGACGGCGTGGTGCCGGCCACGGCGCAGCTCGTGCACGTGCACGAGTCGCAGCCCCTCGGCGAGATCGTGCGCGACATCAACAAGCTCTCTAACAACGTGATGGCGCGCCAGCTCTACCTCACGCTCGGCGCGCATTTCGGCGGGCCGCCCGCGAGCGCGGAGAAGGCCCTGCGTGCGGTGCGCCAGTGGCTGGTGCTGAAGAACGTGCTCGCGCCCGAGCTCGTGATCGAGAACGGCTCGGGCCTCTCGCGGCTGGAGCGCGCGAGCGCGGCCACGCTCGCGACGCTGCTGCAGGAGGCCTGGAAGAGCCCGGTGATGCCCGAATTCGTCGCCTCGCTGCCAGTGGCGGCGGTAGACGGCACGATGCGCAAGCGCCTGCACTACGGGCGCGTGGCGGGCAATGCCCACCTCAAGACGGGGCTGCTCAACGACACGCGCTCGCTCGCCGGCTACGTGCTCGACCACCGCGGCCGGCGCCAAGTCGTGGTGATGATGATCAACCATCCGCGCGCGCCCGAGGCGGACGCCGCGTTCGATGCCTTCCTCAACGCCGTCTACGACGGCGCCGCTACAGGCCGAGCGCGCCCCAAATCGAGTCCACCCGCCGCTTCACCTCGGCGTCCATGAAGATCGGCCGGCCCCAGCGCCGCGCGGTCTCGCCGGGCCATTTGCCGGTGGCGTCGATGCCCATCTTCGATCCCAGCCCCGATACCGGGCTCGCGAAGTCAAGGTAGTCGATCGGGGTGTTTTCCACCAAGAGAACATCCCTGACAGGATCAACGCGCGTGCTCAGTGCCCAGATCACTTCCCTCCAGTCGCGCGCGTCGATGTCGTCATCCACGACGATGACGAACTTCGTGTACATGAACTGGCGCAGGAAGCTCCACACTCCGAACATCACGCGCTTGGCGTGTCCCGGGTACTGCTTCTTCATGCTCACCACCGCCAGCCGGTAGGAGCAGGCCTCCGCCGGCAGGTAGAAATCGACGATCTCGGGAAACTGCTTCGTCAGCAGCGGCACGAACACTTCGTTCAGCGCGACGCCGAGCATCGCCGGCTCGTCGGGCGGCTTGCCGGTATAGGTCGAGTGATAGATCGGCGAGCGGCGCATGGTGATCCGCTCCACCGTCAGCACCGGAAAGCGCTCCGCCTCGTTGTAGTAGCCCGTGTGGTCGCCGTGCGGGCCCTCCAGCGCTTCGTCTGCCTGGCCAATGGCGCCCTCGAGGACGATTTCCGAGGTCGCCGGCACTTGCAGCTCATTCGAAATGCACCTTACGACCTCGGTACGCGAACCCCGCAGAAGCCCCGCGAACTGGTACTCGCCCAGCGTGTCCGGGACCGGCGTGACGGCGGCGAGCGTGGTGGCCGGATCGGCGCCGATGGCAACGGCGACGGGGAAAGGCTCCTTGGATTGTTTCTTATGATCCCGGAAATCCAGGGCCCCACCGCGATGCGCGAGCCAGCGCAGGATGACGCGGTTCGGCCCGATTACCTGCTGGCGGTAGATTCCCAGGTTCTGGCGGGGCTTGCTCGGCCCGCGCGTGACGGTGAGGCCCCAGGTGATGAGCGGCCCGGCGTCGCCCGGCCAGCAGGTCTGCACCGGCAGCCGCGAGAGGTCGACGTCTCGGCCCTCCCAGACTACCTCCTGGCAGGGCGCGCCGGAGCGCTCCTTCGGCGCCATGTTGAGCACCTGCTTGAAGAGCGGAAACTTGTCCCATAGGTCGCGCAGACCCTTGGGCGGCTCGGGCTCCTTGAGGTAGGCGAGCAGCTTCCCCACCTCGCGCAGCGCCGCCGCGTCGGCGACGCCCATCGCCAGGGCAATGCGCCCGACGCTCCCGAACAGGTTGGCGAGCACCGGCATGTCGTGGCCGGCAGGATGCTCGAAGAGGAGCGCCGGGCCGCCGGCGCGCAGCACGCGGTCGCAGATCTCGGTCATCTCGAGACGCGGCGAGACGCTTGCCGCAATGCGTTTCAGGTCGCCCCTGGCCTCGAGCTGGGAGAGGAACTCCCGGAGGTCCGCGTAGCTCACCGCGGCAGCGCCA
>JAQSVY010000248.1 GCA_029266935.1 Burkholderiales bacterium | reverse complement strand
CACCATCTGCGGGCCGCGCACCTGGAACATGCGCGAGGCGCCGGCGCCGTCGCCGATCACCTGGTAGATCGTCTTCGGATCGAGGCCGGCCTTCATGCCAAGCACGAATGCCTCGGCCGCGGCGACATTGTGGATGGCGACCAGCAGGTTGGCGACGAATTTCATGCGGCTGCCGTTGCCGAAGGCGCCGAGGTAGTAGTGCGAGCGGGCGAAGCCCTGCAGGACGGGAACGGCTTTCTCGAAGGCCTTGCGCTCGCCGCTGGCGAGGACCACGAGGTCGCGGATCCTCGCCTGCGCCCCCGTGCCCGAGAGGGGACAGTCGAGAAGGACGAGGCCGTTCCTGCTGAAGTTCTTCTGGGCCAGCATCTTGTCTTCGATGGGCAGCGTGCTTGTTTCCACCACGACGGCGCCGCGGCGCTTGAGCACCGTGGAGATCTGCAGCAGCGCCTCGCTGTTCGGCAGCGAGGTGATGATCACCGGCGCGCGCACCGCGACCTCGGCGGCGGAGCGCTCGGCGGTGCCGCCGGCGCGCCGCAGCGCCCGGCCCCGCGCGGCGACGACGTCGTAGCCGTGCACCGGGAATCCCGCCCGCGCGAGGTTGGCCGCGATCGCCGAGCCCATGATGCCCAGACCGATGATGCCGACGGCGGGAGAGCTCACGACAGCGGTTTCGCGCTCACCAGAATGAAGGCCACCAGGGCGGGCTCGCTGCCGCGCACGCTCCAGGAGTGGTTGGTGCCGCGCTGTACCAGCACGTCTCCGGTGCGCAGCAGCGTTTCGCCTTTCTCCATCACGGCGTGGATCTCGCCCCTGAGCACGATCGCGTAGTCCACGGTGCTCGTCTTGTGCATCATCGCGTCGCGCGAGCCGCGGTCCTGCGTGTGGGCGGCGCCGATAGAGTCGAAGGCTTCATGGGAGTTCCCGCGTTTGCGCCAGGCGGCGTCCGGCGGGAACTCGACGACGCGGAAGACGGTGCCGTTCGCCGGCGGCTCGAGGCGCACCGGCCGCGCCGCGGCATCGGCATCGCCTTCGTTGCTCGCCGGCGCGGCGGCGGTCTCCCAGAGGTCGGTGAGGGCGAGCCCCGGGATGCCCGGGATCTCCTTGACGTTCTGCGCGATGCCGTCGGCGATAATCGTGGAACGCCCCTTCGCGTCGTGCCCGGTGAGCACGCGCCGCACTTTCCAGGTCATGTCACGGCGTCGCTGGCGGCGATGCTCTTGCGCGCCTTCGCCTCACCCGCGGGCGCGAGCCTGAAGTCCCAGTCCAGCCGGTGGAAGGGGTTGGGCATGCCGAGCTTTTTCGCCTCGTCGGCCGAGTCCACCTTGCGGTACTTGCCCACGAGCGAGTCCTTCACCGCGAACACCGCGTCGGAGTCGAGATAGGGGTCGCCCTCGACGAACACGTGCGTGATCACCTGCTGGTACCCGGGCGCGGCGACGATGGCGTGCATGTGCGCCGGGCGCATCGGATGGCGCCCCATCGCGTCCAGGAGCTTGCCGACCGGCCCGTCGGTGGGCACGCCGTAGAACGCCGGCTTGAAGGTCCTGAACGCGTAGCGGCCCTGCGCGTCGGAGAGGACGCGCCCGCGCAGCTCGAACTCCGCCTCGGGGTCCTGGATGTCGTACACGCCGTTGCCGCGCGCCTGCCACACGTCGATGGTGGCGCCGGCAATCGGCACGCCCTCCACCGTGAGCACGCGGCCGGTGACCCAGGTCGGCTCGCCCGGCACGGTCGCCTTCTTGGTCATGTCGGCGCCGAACTCGAACTCCGGCGCGCCATGCACGAAGAACGGCCCGAGCACCGTCGCCTCGGTCGCACCCGGCGGCGTCTTGTGATTAAGCGCCACCACCATCATCGACAGGCCGAGGATGTCGGAAAGCAAGATGAATTCCTGGCGCTTGTCGTCGCATTTCTGGCCGACCGCGGTGAGGAACTTGATGCCCTCGAACCATTCCTCCTCGGTGAGCTTGGTTTCGCGGGCGAAGGCGTGTAGGTGCTTCACGAGGCTGGTCATCAGCTGCTTGAAGCGCGGGTCCGAAATTTTCCCGAGCCGAGCGATGACCGCGTCGGTGAGCGTTTCCTCGGTGTGCTGGCGCATGGATCCTCCTCGAGTTTCGGCGAACGTTGCGAGGCGACAGTTTAATGTAGTCCAGCTCACGACATGGAATTCAGGCGAGGGTGACAGCCGCCCGACGGTGGGACAACTACCATGCATCGCTTCACTACAGGAGGAAGCCAACATGAAGCGGCTGGCAGTAGTACTGGGCGCAGTTCTCGCGATCGTGTTTACGGGCACGGCGGCGGCCCAGGCGTACCGGCACGAGCTGTCGTTCTTCGGCGCCTACGACAAGGTCGATGAGCCCGAGGACTTCACGCTCTCGATCTTCAACCTGCGCTACGGCCATTTCCTCACCGAGCAGGTCGTCGCCACGCTGGGCGTCAACCGCACCAACTTCGACACCAACGCCGCGGAAAGCACCACTACGGCGCTGACCGGCGGCATCAAGTACTACTTCACCCAGGTCGCGAAGCGCGGGCTCGTGCCCTTCGCCGAGGCGGCGATCGGCTTCGCGATGGTCGATACCGGCGTCGACGACTCCACCGACCTCACTTGGGAGGTCGGCGGCGGCGCAGCCTACTTCATCAGCGACGCCACCTCGATCGACGCATCGCTGCGCTGGTACCAGACCGACACCGACGGCGGGGACACCGAGGGCATCCGCCTCTTCATCGGGATGACGACGCGCTTCTAGAAGCGATACGCCAGGCCGGCGCTGAAGTAGTAGTTGGTCCGGTCTTGCACGAAGGCGCTGCGCGAAGGCTCGGAGGCTAGCCGCCGCAGCTCGGCGCTCGCCACCGCCACCCAGCGCCGGGCGAGGTCGTAAGAGCCGAGTATCCCCACGCTCGTGAAGAGCAGGCCGGCATGGCGCACGCCGTAGTAGGCCTCGGTGTGCTTCTCGTTCGCCCAGGTCCCCTGGCCGAACACGCCTAGCTGCAGGCCGCGACTTCCGTAGAGGCCGATCGTGGCGCGCACGTCCGCCTCGCTGCCGCGATCCGAATCGAGGTGAGTTCTCGTGCGGGCAAGAACGTTGAGCGGCGCCGGGCCGATCGTCGTGTCGAGCTCCATGTGCAATCCCAGCGAGGCACCCGGGTCGCCGTCCCGCGGCCCCTGCTCGTAGGCGAATTGCACGCCCCCGTCGAGTCCCGGGTTCAGCGCGTAGCGCGCGCCGCCCTCGAGGAGGCCCTGCGTGGTGCGCGCGAACCACGGCCTACCGTAGTAGCGCACCACCGGAATGAGGTCGGTGGTCTGCTCGCCGG
>JAQSVY010000247.1 GCA_029266935.1 Burkholderiales bacterium | reverse complement strand
AACGCTCTTCTCCGGAAGAAACTCCTGGGAGAAAAAGCGCTGCACTATGCGCCCATCCTGGATGATCTCCACCACGTCGAGCTCGTCGCGGCCGCGCACCGCGAACGACACCTCGGCCTTGCCGCCGGCGTCGATGCTGGCGCCCATCGGCGCGCCCTCGACGGTGAACTCGAGCTCGATGCGATCGCCCGTGAGCGCATAGGTGCGCCGAGCGCGGATGGCCTCGAAGATGCCGGCGCGCGTGAAATCGGTGATCAGGGCGCCCATCAGGCCTTCGCCGTAGGCGCCGGGAAAGCCGGCGTGGTCGTCGGAGGAGCCGACGAAGCCGAAGCGCAGCCCGGCGTCGAGCGCGGCGCGCGCGGTATTGGCGGTCTCGCGTCCGCCCATGGAGTGCGTGAAGAAGGGAAAAGGCCCGCGGTCGTCCTCGGAGTTGCCGTGCTCGGAATAGATCTCGACCACCGGCGTGCAGTCCTCGCGGAACACGTCCCAGTTCACGCCGCGCCGGCCTGTCGGGTAGGCGAGGTGGTGCGGGATCATCAGCGCTCGCTCCTGCTTGCAGAAGGCGCGCAGCTTCTCGGGGTCCGCGGCATAGAAGATCGGCCGGTGGTCCTGCGGGAACACCACGCACTGGTCGCCCCACTGCGACGAGTGCCACTCGAAGCCGAGGAAGGCGCAGAACTCGCCGTCGCGGTTGCCCTCGGCGATGACCTGCTGCACGCGCGGCCAAGTCGTTTTCAAGCGCTGGAAGCCCTCGACCCAGTGGCGCTCGCGAGCGCCCTCCATCGAGGGCAGGTCGTGCCAGCTCGAGTGCCCGGTGAAGGCGAAGAAATCGAGGTGCGTGCGCGCTACCTCGAGCGAGCGCTCGATCGAGCCCACGCCGTAGCCGTGCGCGTTGTGGTTGTGGATGTCCCCGTAGACGATGCGGTAGGCGCTCACGCCAGCCAGCGCTCCAGGTTCGCTCGCACGAATGCATCGTCGTTCAGTTCAGGGTAAGCGGCGTAGACGCGATCGATCTCCTGCGCCTGACCCCGCGAGAGCGTCTCGTTCGGGTCGAGGCACCAGATGCCCCCGAGCAGTCCCTGCCGGCGCAGCACCTCGTGGCAGCCGGGAATGCAGCCGGCGAAGTTGTTGGCCACGTCGAAGAAGGCGCTGTTGGCATCGGTAACCTTGGCGTCGAGTCCAAGGTCCGCTTTTCCTTTCTTGATTTCTTCGAAGATCTCTACGGCGGTCTTCGTCCACACGCTCCAGTGGCCGAGCAAGCCGCCCTTGATGCGCACCGTCACTTGCTCGCCATCCCGGTTCAGGGCGAAGGGTGTCAAAAGATCCAGAACGATGTGGTCATCGTTGCCGGTGTAGAGGGTGACGCGCTCCTCGGCGCGCGCCTCGACCACTCCGCGCACCACGTCGAGGGTGCGGTAGCGGTTGAAAGGCGCGATCTTGATCGCCACCACATTCTCGATCTGCGCGAAGCGCCGCCAGAAGGCCGCAGGCAGGTACAAGCCGCCGACCGCCTCCTGCAGGTAGAAGCCGAAGAGCGGCATCTCGCGCGCCACCGCGGTGCAATGCTCGATCAGCTCGTCGACGCCCGCGCCCTTCATCGCGGCGAGGGACAGCATCGTCGCCGAGTAGCCGAGGCCGCGCGCGATCGCCGCCTCCTGCCTCGCCTGCGCCGTGCGCCCCGACAGGCCGGCGACCATGAGCACCGGGCGCCTCGCCCAGCCGCGCGCCTCCTCGATCGCGGTGCGCAGTACCGGCTCGTAGAGGCCGGCTTCGCGGATCGCGAACTGCGTCGAGTGCACGCCGACGGCAAGGCCGCCGGCGCCGGCGTCGAGGTAGTAGCGCGTCAGCGCCCGCTGCCGGCGCACGTCGAGCTTGCGCTGCGCGTCGAGCGCGAGCGGGTGCGCGGGGATCACGGTGCCCCGGCGCAGGATCGAGAACACTTCGGTCGGAATTTCTTTCCAGTTCATGCTTTTCCTATCCCAGTTCCGGACCCGCAATCGCCGCGAGGCGGCGCGGGTCGCCGAAGAGCTCGTCGCGCCCGAGCGCCATGCGCGTGTAGGGCCGCTCGCGCGCGAAGCCCTGCGCCTCCAGCCAGCGCGCCAGGTCCGCGTGACGGTCCAGCGCGTCGAGCAGCACCGGCCCGGCGATGCGCGCGCACGCGAAGCCGGAGAGCTCGGCCGCCGCAGCCTCGTCCTCTGCGACGATCGGGCCGAGTTGCGTGGCGACGCGGCCTTCGCGCCCCAGCAGGAAGCCGCCCAGCGCCCCGCCTTTCTCGACGACGCAAGCAAAATGCGAGGAGCGTGCGCGCAGCCGCTCGAGCAGCGCTGCCCGGTCGCACCCGAATGCCTGCGCATCAAGCCGGAGCACCGCCGGCCAATCATCCTGCTGCAGCGGGCGCGCCGCCGACCCGGGCCGCGAGCCCCCGGGCCACCGCCAGCGCGTGATCGCCCAGCCGTCGCGAAAGCCGAGTGGCCGGTACACCTCCCGGCCAGCCGGCGTCGCGTCGAGCACTGGCACCATGCCGTCGCCTTGTAACGCCCGCATGCAGCGCTCGAGCAGCCGCGTGGCGATGCCCCGGCGCCGGAACGGCCCCGACACCAGCACCATGCTGATCCAGCCGAAGCCGCTCGGGTAGGGGAGCGTCGCCGCGGTGGCCACCAGCCGGCCTTGGGCGTCCTTCACCGCGAAGGCGCGCCCCAGATCGAGGAAGATGCGCCAGTCGGCGGCGCTCTGGTTCCAGCCCGCCTCGGCGACGAGCGCTTGGGCCCCCACGAGATCCCGTGCGCAAAGCGGGAGCTCGGAAAAAGACTCAATATTTGCCATCGCGCGTGCCGAAGTGCGTGTCCTTGCCCAGGGTCGGCCCGCCGCGCGCCACCCAGTCGGCGACCCAGTCGATCATCTTGGCGAGCGGCACGCGTGGCGGCCCGAAGAGCCGCTGCGACGCCGTCGTATCGACGACCCACGCCGTCTTCGCCTCGCTGCCGGTGACCCGCGGCGCCTTGCCCAGGCGCTTGCCGAACTCGCCGGCGAGCCAGCGCACGCTCGTCTTCTGCGGGCCGGTGACGTTGACCGGCGTGGTGGGCGTGGTGCAATGCGCGAGCAGGCGCAACGCCTGCTCGTTCGCGTCGCCCTGCCAGATCACGTTGACGTCATGTCGATCGCGTAGGACAGGCGCACCAGCCGGCCCGGCGTGCCCCAGCGCTGCGAGCCGTAGAAGAACATCTGCTCGCGCCCGACGCAGGAGTTGGCGTAGTCGCCGGCCGGCGGCTCGGTCGGCGTCGCTTCCGTGGCGCCAGGGCCGTTCACGTCGGCGTAGGGGTACACGCAGATGGTCGAGAACGCCACGATGCGCGACTCGCGGAAGGTTTCGGCCACCATCAGCGGCACCCCGGCGTTCATCGCCCACGTGAACGCCGGATTGCCGGCGGCGCCAAACTTGTGGCCCGCCATGAACACGACGTTCTTCGCCCGCGGCAGCCGCTCGAGTGCGGCGCGCTCGAGGAGATCGCAGGCGACGCACTCGATGCCCGCCGCGTCGAGCTGCTGTCGCAGCCCCTTCTCGCTGAAGCGCGCCACGCCGATGACGCGCTTGCCCGGCACCGCGCGCTTGGCCATGCGCGCGAGCGTCGGGCCCATCTTGCCGCCCACGCCGAGGACGATCAGATCGCCGTCCGCGCGCTCGAGCTCCGCGCGCAGCTCGGGCGTCGGCGCGGTCATGAAATCCTCGAGCTCATCGACGTTCGCGAAGCGTTCAGGGAGGATGTTCAAGACAGGCTGCTCCTTTGTGGACGCAGGTAGCCGAGCACCACGTCCATGATGTGGGCGAGGCGCACGTCGCAGCGCTCGCGGGTCATCAGGTTGCGCTTGAAGATCGCCGAAAGCGTGTAGCGGTTCGAAAGATAGAAGTAGCCCAGCCCCGAGATGCTGATGTAGAGCTGCATCGGGTCGACGTCGTGCCGGAACACCCCGGCGCGCGCGCCGCGCTCGAGCAGCCGGCCGATCATCTCGAGGAACGGCGCGTGCAGCTGCGAGACGCGCGCAGAGCGCTCCAGGTGGCGCCCCTGGTGCAGGTTCTCGCTGTTCAGCAGCGTGATGAATTCCGGGTGCGAGAAGTAGTAGCCCCAGGTGAAGCGCACCAGCCGGCGCATCGCCTCGTGCGGTTCGCCCTTGTCGAGCGCGAGCGCCTTCTCGGCCTCGCGGATGGTCGCGTACGCCTGCTCCAGGACCGCGAGGAAGAGGTCGTCCTTACTGCTGAAGTAGTAGTAGAGCATGCGCACGTTGGCGCCTGCCTGCGCGGCGATGCGGTCGACGCGCGCCCCGCCGAGGCCCGAGCGCGCGAACTCGGCCGCGGC
>JAQSVY010000246.1 GCA_029266935.1 Burkholderiales bacterium | reverse complement strand
CCGGTGTTCATCTACCTGGTCGACGAGGGCGAGCGCTTCCTGAGCGTCAACCCCGGTTGGCTGGAGCAGATCGGGATCGAGAGCAGCTCGGTCCCCGGTCGCTCGCTCGGCGAGGTTTTCCCGCCGCCCGTGGCGCAGCAGTTCGCGCGCAACAATGCGCGCGTGCTGGACGCCGACGGCCCGCTCGAGTTCGAGGAGACGTACGCGGGCCGCACGTATCTTTCCGTCAAGGTGCCGGTTCGCGATGCACACGGCAGGGCGTTCGCCGTTTGCGGGATGTCGGTCGACATTACCGACCGCAAGCGCACCGAGGCAGCGCTGCGCGAGAGCGAAGACCGCTTCCGCGGCTTCACCGACAGCCTGCCGCTAATCGTGTGGGTGCACGACGCGAACGGCGCCCAGGAGTTCGTGAACCGCACCTTCTGCGAGTTCTTCGGCGTCAGCCGCGAGGAGATGCGCGCCGGCCGCTGGCAGATGCTCATGCACCCCGAAGACGGCGCGGGATACGCCTGCGCATTTTTCGAATGCGTGCGTGACCGCCGGCCTTTCCATGGCGAGGTGCGGGTGCGCCGCTACGACGGCGAATGGCGCTGGATCGAATCGTGGGGGCGGCCCCGCTTTTCGTCGTCGGGCGAGTTCCTCGGCTTCGTCGGCACGAGCGCCGACATTACCGAGCGCAAGGAGGCGGAGCGCAAGGCTCGCGAAAGCGAGGCGGCGCTGCGCGAGGCCGACCGCAGGAAGGACGAGTTCCTCGCCGTGCTCGCGCACGAGCTGAGGAACCCGCTGGCGCCGATCCGCAACGCGGTGCAGATCATGCGCGTTGCGGGCGTCGCCCGCGCGGAGCTCGAGGAAGCGCGCGACATCGTCGATCGGCAGGTGAAGCAGCTGGTTCGCCTGGTGGATGACCTTCTGGACATCAGCCGCATTTCGGTCGGCCGCATGGTGCTGCAGCAGACGGTGCTCGATCTGCGCGCCGCGGTGGACGACGCGTTGCTGATCAGCGGCCCGCAGCTCGAGGAGGCGGAGCACCATGTCACCGTGGACCTGCCGCCGCATCCGGTCTGGGTCAAAGGCGACGGCGTGCGCCTGGCGCAGGTCGTCTCCAACCTGCTCAACAACGCAGCGCGCTACACGCCGCGAGGCGGCTCGGTGAGCCTGCGCGTGACTGAGGAAGGGGCCGACGCGCTCGTGCTCGTCGAGGACACCGGCGTGGGGCTCTCCCCCGGCGTGCTCGAGCGCATCTTCGAGCCGTTCGTGCAGGCCGAGGGCGGCGCGGCCCGCGCCGCGGGCGGGCTCGGCATCGGGCTCGCGCTGTCGAGGAGGCTGACGGAGATGCACGGGGGCAGCATCAAAGCGACCAGCCCGGGGCCGGGGCATGGCAGCTGTTTCGTGGTCAGGCTGCCGAGCGTGCGCCGAGAGCGTCCGACGGCATTTGCCGCCACGGCAGGTGCAGCGGCCTCCGGGCGAACATTCCGCCTGCTGATCGTCGATGACAATCAGGATTCGGCGCGCAGCCAGGCGAAGCTCTTGCACCTGCTTGGCCACGAGGTGCAAGCAGCGTTCGAGGGCGGCGAAGCGCTGCGGCAAGTCGCCGCCTTCCGGCCCGAGGTGGTACTGCTCGACCTCGGTCTCCCCGGAATCGATGGCTACGAGGTGGCACGCCGGATCCGGGCAATGCCCGAGGGTCGTGGGGTCCTGCTCGTCGCGCAGACGGGCTGGGGTCAGGATGACGACCGGAAAAAGACCGCAGCCGCGGGTTTCGACGCGCACCTCGTCAAGCCCGTCGACCTCGACGCCCTGCTCAGGCTGCTCAATGAGCGTGCGGCCAGCCGCCGGGTTGCTAAACCGGCCTGATCGCGCGGAACTCCAGGCTGCGGCTACGCAGGTGTCGTCAGCCGTGCATCGTCAGGCCGCCGGAAACCGAGATCACCTGGCCGGTGATGAAGTCCGCGTCGTCGCTTGCGAAGAAGAGCACCGCGCCCGGGATGTCCTCGGGCTTGCCCAGCCGCCCGACCGGGATGGCGCGGCGGTAGGCCTCGCGGAGCTTGTCGGGGTTGCCCGCGCCCTGCATGAACTGCTCGAGCATGTTCGTTTCGGTCAGGCCCGGACAGACGACGTTCAGCCGGATGCTCTTTCCCGCCAGCTCGCGCGCCAGTGTCTTGGTGAGAGCGATGATGCCGCCCTTGCAGGCGGAGTAGGGCGCCTCGCCGGAGGAGCCGACGCGCCCCGCGTCGGAAGCGATGCTCACCACCTTGCCGCCGCCGCGCTCGACCATGCCCGGCAGCACGCAGTGAAGCAGGTTCATCGCGCCGAGCAGGTTGATCGAGATGATCTTCTGCCAGAACGCCGGGTCGGTCTTGAGGAAGGGCTTGAACATGTCCCAGCCGGCGTTGTTGACCAGGATGTCGACCGGCCCGGCGGCATCGACGGCCTTTTTCACCGCCGCGTAGTCGGTGATGTCCACTTTTTCTTCTGCATTCAAGTCGAAGACCACCACCCTGGTGCCTTCTTCCCGAAACCGCTGCGCGATGGCAGCGCCGATTCCGGCGGCGCCGCCGGTGACGATGGCGGTCTTGCCCTTCAAGCCTCGCATTTCACTTCTCCTGTTGTGCGCCGGAAGATCTAACCGGCGCGAATCCTTCCGGGATGACGGCGGTCGCCTCGAGCTCGATCTTGCCCGGCGAGTCAAGGAGGTCCGAGACGAAGATCATACTCATCGCCGGGTAGTGCCGGCCCATGAGGCGCTTCCAGATGCTCCCGAGCTCGCGGCGCGCGGCGAGGTAGGCCGGCTTGTCGCAGCAATAGGCGGTCATGCGGCAGATGTGCTCGGCGCGGCCGCCGGCTTCGGCCAGCACTTCGAGCACGTTGTTCAGGGCGCGCTCGAACTGTTCGGGAAGGGATTCGGATTCGAAAACCTGCTGGGCATTCCAGCCGACCTGGCCGGCGATGAAGACGAGCGTGCCCGAGGCCGCGACGCCGTTGGCGTAGCCGACCGGCGCCTTCCAGGTGCGCGGCTGCAGGGTCCTCATTCGCCGCCTCTATTCACTGAGCATCGGCGGGTCGGGGTCCTCGTCCCAGCCCGGCGCGGGCCGGGGCACCTTCTTCATCCATTCCTTGATCAGCGCGACGTGCTCGCGCTCCTCGTCGGCCATCTCCTTCGCCGCGGCGCGCACGCGCTCGGGCACGTCGCCGGCGCCGATGCCGTCGAAGTACTGCACCGCCTGCAGCTCGCACCGCAGCGCGATCTCGAGCGCGTGCCAGGGCTGCATCAGGTAGTGCAGCGCGTCGAAGGGCGCGGTCTCCGGCGCCTCGGTGCTTTCCCAGGCGAACGCC
>JAQSVY010000245.1 GCA_029266935.1 Burkholderiales bacterium | reverse complement strand
AGGCGAGCTCACCCGACTGACCCAGGCGATCAGCGAGCTGGGCGCGGTGAACCTCGCCGCGCTCGAGGAACTGCGCACGAGCACCGAGCGCAAGGGCTATCTCGACTCGCAGTCGGCTGACCTCGAGGAGGCGGTGCACACGCTCGAGGATGCGATCCGGCGCATCGACCGCGAGACGCGCGAGCTGCTGCGCGAGACCTTCGAAGCAGTTAACGGGCATTTCGGCAAGCTTTTCCCGACGCTGTTCGGCGGCGGCGAGGCGAAGCTGATCATGACCGGTGAGGAGATCCTCGACGCCGGCGTGCAGGTAATGGCGCAGCCCCCGGGCAAGCGCAACACCAGCATCCACCTGCTGTCCGGCGGCGAGAAGGCGCTCACCGCCATCGCCCTGGTGTTCTCGCTGTTCCAGCTCAACCCGGCGCCCTTCTGCCTGCTCGACGAGGTCGACGCGCCTCTCGACGACGCCAACACCGTGCGCTTCTGCGAGCTCGTGAAGCGCATGTCGGCGCAGACGCAGTTCCTGTTCATCAGCCACAACAAGATATCGATGGAGATGGGCGAGCAGCTGATCGGCGTGACCATGCCCGAGTCCGGCGTGTCGCGGGTCGTTGCCGTCGACATCGACGAGGCGCTGCGCATCCGGGAGGAGCTGGCCGCTTAGGGCCCATGGCCGACCTCCCGATCGAGGCATGACAGACCTCCAAGTCGGTCTGGCGGTAATCGGCGTGCTGGCGGTGGCGGGCGTCCTCGCCTATAACTGGCTGCAGGAGCGCCATGCGAAGCGCGCGGCGGAGCGCGCCTTTGCTTCCAGCCATTCCGACGTGCTCCTCGACGAGCCGCACGGGCGGCGCGAGCCCACGCTCGGCGCGCCGGCCCGGCCGGCGCCCCTGCAAGCCGAGGCCATGCCCGATGCCAGGATCGACTACATCATGGAGCTTTCCGTCCCCGGCGGGGCGTCGACGCCGCTGCTGCGCGAGCTATGGACGCCCATCGAGTTTCGCTTCGCCCGTCGCGTGCTGCTTGACGGGGCCGGCAGCACGATGTGCGCCGCGCTGCAGCTCGTCAGCCGCGCCGGCGCGGTGAGCGATGCCGAGCTGCTCGAGTTCCGCTCCGCTATAGAGACGCTCGCGGCGAAGCTCGGCGCGACGGTCAGCGCGCCGGAGATGCGCGAGGCGCTCAACGCCGCGCGCGAGCTCGACCGCGCCTGCGCCGACGTGGACATCCAGGTCGCCTTGCATGTCATCGGCGTCCCGGAGGTTTCGCAGGTCGAATCCTCTTTCTTTTCTGTAGAACCCCGACCCGATGGCGCGACGCTTACGCTCGACGTCGCAAGAACGACCGAGCCGCGGCGCGCGTACGAGGCGATGGCGCGGGCCGGAATGCAGCTCGCGGCGGCCGGCGGCGGGCGGATCGTGGACGACAACGGCACGGCGCTTGACGAGCGAGCGCTCGCCGCCATCGGCGCGCGGCTCGATGCGGTGATCGAGATGCTCTCCGCCCGCGGTATCGAACCGGGCAGCGCGCTCGCGCTTCGTCTTTTCTCGTGAAGGAGCCGGAGCGGCGGGCGCGCTGGCTTCGCGCCGAGCTCGAACGTCACAACCAACTGTACTACGTCGAGGACCGGCCTGAGATCACCGACGCCGAGTACGACCGGCTGTTCCAGGAGCTGCAACAGCTGGAGGAGAGGCACCCTGGGCTGCGCACGCCCGACTCGCCGACGCAGCGGGTGGGCGGCGCGCCGCGCGAGGAGCTGCCGCCGGTGCGGCACGAGCTTCCGATGCTCTCGATCCGCACGGAAACCGACACCGAGGCGAGCGGCGCCGAGAAGTTCGACGCGCGCATCCGCCGCGAGCTGGGGCTCGCGGCCGAGGACCCGCCGGTGGAGTACCTGGTGGAGCTCAAGTTCGACGGGCTCGCCATCAACCTGCGCTACGAGAGCGGCGCTCTGGCGATCGCCGCGACGCGCGGCGACGGCGAGACCGGCGAGGACGTGACGCCCAACGTGCGCACCATTCGCGGCGTTCCGCTGCGGCTGCAACGCGCCGCCCCGCGGCTCCTCGACGTGCGCGGCGAAATCTACATGACTCGCGCGGACTTCGAGCGCATGAACGAGCGCCAGCGCGCGGAAGGAGGGAAGACCTTCGTCAATCCGCGCAACGCAGCCGCCGGCGCCGTGCGCCAGCTCGATCCGGGCATTACCGCCCGGCGGCCGCTGCGCTTCTCGGCCCACGGCTTCGGCCGCATCGACGGGTGGCGGCGCTTCGAGCGGCACAGCGAGCGGCTCGATGCCGCGGAGGCGCTCGGGCTGCCGGTGCACCGGGAAAGGCAGGTCGCGCAAGGCGCCCGGGACCTGATCGACTTCTATCGCCGCATCCGCGCCAAGCGGGACGCTCTGCCCTTCGACATCGATGGCGTGGTGTACAAGGTCAACAGCCTCGCGCTGCAGGAGCGCCTGGGCTTCGTCGCGCGCGAGCCGCGCTGGGCCGTGGCGCACAAGTACCCGCCGCAGGAAGAAGTGACCGAGGTCGCGGGCATTGCCGTGCAGGTCGGGCGCGCCGGCACGCTCACGCCGGTGGCGCGGCTGCATCCGGTATTCGTAGGCGGCGTGACCGTCACCAACGCCACACTGCACAACGAAGACGAGTTGCGCCGCAAGGACGTGTGGGTGGGCGACCGCGTCATCGTGCGCCGCGCCGGCGACGTGATTCCCGAGATCGTCGGGGTGCACGCACCCGGGCCGCGGCGCGCGCAGGACCGCTTCGAGATGCCGAGCCGCTGCCCGGCTTGCGGCTCGCCGGTGGTGCGCATTCCGGGCGAGGCCGCCACGCGCTGCACCGGCGGCCTCTACTGCAAGGCGCAGCGCAGGCAGACGCTGCTCCATTTCGCCGCCCGCCGCGCCATGGACATCGAAGGGCTGGGCGAGAAGCTGGTCGAGCAGCTGGTCGAGCGCGACTTGGTTCGCAACCCCGCTGACCTCTACCGGCTCGACGCGGCGACACTCGCCGGCCTGGAGCGAATGGGGGATAAATCGGCGCAGAATCTGATCGCCGGTATCAAGCGCTCGCGGCGCACTGAGCTGCAGCGCTTCATCTTCGCGCTGGGCATCCCGGGCGTCGGCGAGGAGGTGGCGAAGGTCCTGGCGCGGCATTTCGGCTCCCTGGAAGCCCTGCTGCAGGCCGACTGGACCGCGGCCGCGGCAGACAAGGAAACGGTTCGCAAGGACAATGCGCAACGGAAGAAGCGCGGGGAGCCGCCCCGCGAAGTGCCTCTGGAGGGCATCGGCCCCGAGCTCATGGACAGCCTCGCCAAGTTCCTGCACGAACCGCACAACCGCAATATCATC
>JAQSVY010000244.1 GCA_029266935.1 Burkholderiales bacterium | reverse complement strand
CGCTTCAACTGCACGTCGATGTCGGCGAAGCCCTGGCGCGCGAGGTTGCGCGCCGCGACGAGGCGGTTGTAGAGCCACACGCCGCCGAAAATGAGCACCAACCCGGCGAAAGCGATATAGAGCTCGAGCGTCATCATCGGCTCAGGCGGTTGCGCCCGCCCTTCTTGGCGCGGTAGAGCGCCTCGTCGGCGGCCTTCACCACCTGCATCGGCGTGCGCGCCTCGCCCGAGGGCCCGGCGACGCCGATCGAGACGGTGACCGAGAGCTGCCTGTCGCGGGCGCCACCGCCGCGGCGCTTGGCGCCCTCCTTGGCCTTCTTCGGGCGGTCCTCGCCGCGCACCGCCATGCGGTAGCGCTCGATCGCGCCGCGGCTCGCCTCCAGGTCGGGCGCGACATCGTCCCCGTCGCGCCAGGGGAAGACGATGCAGAACTCCTCGCCGCCGTAGCGGTAGGCGGTGCCGCCGCCCCCCACCTGCGCGAGGCGCCCGGCAACGAGCCGCAGCACCTGGTCGCCGATGTCGTGCCCGTGCCTGTCGTTGAAGCTCTTGAAGTGGTCGATGTCCACCATGGCGATGGCGTAGCGCTCGCCGAGCGAGCGCAGTCGCTCTTCGAGCGCGCGCCGGCCCGGGAGGCCGGTGAGCTGGTCCCGGAAGGCGAGGTGGTGCGACTCCTGCAGCAGCGACACGACCAGGATCACCCCGCCCACCGACATGAACATGGAGAAGACGCGCGGCGCGTCCACCCATTCGGCGGCGATGAAAAAAGCGACGATTGCGCCGGCATTGCCCACCTGCAGCGGCGTGTGCTCGGGCCACGCGCGCCACAGTGCCGCGGCTGAGGCGGCGGCGAAGAGCAGCCGCGCGAGGAACGGCGTCGGCGGCGAGCGCAACGGCCAGGACTCGAGCGCCCTTTCCAGCGCCAGCCCGGAGAGCCAGTAGAGGATAAGGGCCTCGGCGCCGAGCAGCGCGAGCCAGACGTAGGCCATGCGGTAGCGCGCCCCCTTCTCGGCGCGCACCATGGCGAGCAGCGCATTGAGCGGCACGAGCAGCGCGATCGCCGTGTAGATGAGCTTGGTGGGGTAGGCCGAGTACGCCGCGAACGCGAGCAGCATCGAGGCAGCGAGGACGAAGCTGCGGCCGCGGTTGAACCACCACGCGAGCACCAGCGCGCTGACGAGCGCCCCGTAGGGCCCGGCGGTGCGCAGGCCCACCAGCGAGTCGGGGAGGCCCGGGCCGAGGGAGAGCACGAGAGCGGCGGCCGCGAGGATGGCGGCCGGGAGCCAGGCTGGGCGAAGCGCCCTTAGCGGCTCAATCACCCAGCTTGTCTGGCCTGAAGCCCACGTCGCATACGCGGCCGCGCTGCGCGCGCCGGCCGATGTGCTCGGCAAGCTGCTTCTGGTTGAGCGTCGCGGCCGCACGGTTCTTGCGCTTGATGCCAGAGACCGTCAGCGATTTGCCGTCTGTCGCTCCCACGCAGGCCAAAGAAACATCGGGTGGCAAGGCAAGAAGCTGCACGCCCACCCCGCCGTTCGGCCGCTCAGGCACCTCTTCGAGCGGGAACACCAGGAGCCTCGCATCCGAAGACAGGGCCGCAAGCAAGGATTCATCCTTGATGAAGGCAGGCCGCTGCGCCGCGGCGCCTTCCTCCACCTTGAAGAAGTCCTTGCCCTGGCGCGTCTTCGTGACGAGGTCGCCGAGCTTGCAGAGGAAGCCGAGGCCCGCCGAGCTGTTCATGAGGAGCCTCGTCGTCAGATCGCCCGAGCCGATCCAGACGATGTCGTCGGAGCCGGAGTTGACCAGCGTGTTCACCGGCGCGCCGTCGCCGCGCCCCGCCGGGATGGCGGCAGCGTCGACGGTGTAGGTCTTGCCCGAGGCGGCGAGCACGATCACCGGGTCGGTGGTCTTGCATTCGAGCGTCTGCAGCAATGAATCCCCGTCCTTGAAGCCCAAAGTGGATAAATCGAGAGCATGCCCCGTGCGCGCGCGGATCCAGCCCTTCCTCGACAGGGCTCCTCGACCACGCGCCGCTCGATCTGCGCGCGCTCGCCCGCCTTGATGAGCGTGCGCCGCTCGTCGCCGTACTTCTTCGCGTCGTCGGCGAGCTCGGCGATGACGAGCTTCTTCAGTTCTTTTTCATTACCTAAGATATCTTTTAATCCCTTGCGCTCGGCCTCCAGGGTCTTGCGTTCCTCGTTCAGCTTCACGCCGTCGAGCCTGGTGAGCTGGCCGAGGCGCAGGTTGACGATGTCTTCCGCCTGCTTTTCCGAGAACTTGAACTTCGTTTGCAGGTTCTTTCTTGCTTCGCCCTGGTCTTCGGAGGCGCGGATGAGCTTGATGATCTCGTCGATTTTGGCGAAGGCCATCAGGCGGCCCATGACGATGTGCAGGCGCTCCTCGCAGCGGCCGAGGCGGAACTGCGTGCGCCGGCGCACCGTGTCGACGCGGAACTCGCCCCACTCGCGCAGCGCCTCGACGATGCCCTTGGTCTCGGGCAGCCCGTCGCGGCCGAGCCAGGTGAGGTTCATCGCGTAGCGGCTCTCGAGCGAGGTGTGCACGAGGAGCGACGCCATCATCTCGTCGGGGTCCTGGCGCGAGCTCCTTGGCTCGATGACCAGGCGCAGCCTCGACTTGCGGTCGGACTCGTCGCGCACCGCCTCGACCTGGTCGAGGATGAACTGCTTGAGGCGCTTCTGCTCCTGCGTGACTTCCTTCTTGCCGAACCCGGGCTTCGGATTCGCGAGCGCCTCGATCTCTTCCATCACCTGCTTCGTCGACACCCCGTGCGGCAGCTCGGTGACGACGATGCGCCACTGGCCCCTTGCCAGCGACTCCTTGTCGTATTTCGCTTTTAAAAGTAAAGACCCTCTTCCCGCTTCGTACGCCTGCCTGATCTCTTCCGGCGGGCTGATGAGCTGGCCGCCGCCGGGGAAGTCCGGTCCGGGGATGATCTCGAGCACGTCCTCGAGCTTGGCGCGCGGGTGCTTGATGACATATGCCGCGGCCGCGGCGACCTCCTTCAGGTTGTGCGAAGGGATGCGCGTGGAGAAGCCGACCGGGATGCCGAAGCTCCCGTTCAGCAGGCCGAAGGGCAGCCGCGCGGGCAGCAGCACCGGCTCCTGGAACTTGCCGTCGTAATTCTTCTGGAAATCGACGGTGCCCTCCCCGATCTCGGCCAGCAATAATTCGGAAAACCGGGACAGGCGTGCTTCGGTGTAGCGGTAAGCCGCCGGCGCGTCGCCGTCGCGCGAGCCGAAGTTGCCCTGGCCCTCGATGAGCGGGTAGCGCATGGAGAAGGGCTGCGCGAGGTGCACCAGCGCCTCGTAGGTGGAGCTGTCGCCGTGCGGGTGGTACTTGCCGAGCACCTCGCCGACGTAGCGCGCGCACTTCGAGAATGTCGTCGAGCCATCCATTGCAAACAAGATCCGCCGCTGCACCGGCTTCAAGCCGTCGGCGATCTCGGGCAGGGCGCGCGACTTGACGGTGGAGACCGCGTAGCCGAGGTAGGCGTGCGAGGCGTGCTGCTCGATCGGCGCGGCCTCGTCGCCGTTGTCGGGGGTGAAGAGGTCGAGGGTCTGGGTGTCGTCCATCGTGGCTTCCTTAGCTCAACGCGCGCCTGGCAATGACTGCGCGCCGACCACCTTGCAGGTCTGCGTGGTGCCGTCGGCGTAATCGAACGTGATGTTGGTGATCTGGCTCGCGACCGGCGGGGTCTTGAGGCCCTTGAGCGTCGCGAGGTCGTAGCGCAGGCGCGCCGGCGCCGCGCGCACCTTGCAGTCGAGCTCGAGGCGGCAGCCGTCGGCCTGCCTGCGCAGCTCGAGCGCGCTGCCCTCGCCCGCGAGCTGCACCGCCACCTGCGGGTCGTTGGGATTCAGCGTGCACTCGTGCATCTGCGCCTGCGCCGCGAGCGGCGCGAGCAGGAGCAGAAAAATGGGAAAAATGGGGTACGTCCCCATTTTCTTCATGGGAAGAGGTCCAGCTGCTTGTCCGCCATGGCCGCCGCGAGCTCGACGGCGCGCTTCGCCTTCGCGAGGTCGTCCGCCGCGCCCGCCCTTCCCGCCGCTTCCCAGGAATAGCGGTTTCTTTCGACCAGGGTCACCTTGCCGAGCTTCGTCTTGCCGGCCCACAGCACATGCCCCTTGTACGCCCGTTCCCAGACCGGCTTGTCTTTCTTCTTTCTTCTCAGATGTCGGCCTCCACGGTCTTCCAGTGCTCGCGCATCCAGTTGCGCCTCCCCTCGGCTTCGCCCGAGTCCATCAGCTTCTCGAACGTCTCGCGGACCTTGCGGATTTCCTTGCCGTTCAGGACCATCCTGATCAACCTGCGCGTGTCGGGATTCATCGTCGTCTCCCAGAGCTGCTCCGGGCTCATCTCGCCCAGGCCCTTGAAGCGCGAAATTTCCCAGCTGCCGTCCTTGATTTTTTCTTTTCGTAATTGATTCAGGACCTCCTCCAGCTCGTCGTCGTCGAGGCAGTAAAGGCGCCGCGCAGGCTTGTTCTTCCCCTGGGAAGGCACTTCCACTTTGTACAGCGGCGGCTGCGCCACGTAGAGGTGGCCGGTCTCGACGAGCTTGGGCGCATGCATGAAGAAGAAGGTGAGCAGCAGCGCCTGGATGTGCCCGCCGTCGACGTCGGCGTCGGTCATGACGATGACTTTTCCATAGCGGATTCCGGTGAGGTCGACTGGCTCGTCGGCGCCGTGAGGATCGACCCCAATGGCCGTCGCGATCGCCTGCAGCTCCTTGTTGGCGAGCACGGTGCGGCTGTCCTTCGACATGGTGTTCAGCACCTTGCCGCGCAGCGGCAGCAGCGCCTGCGTCTCCTTGTCGCGCGCCTCCTTCGCCGAGCCGCCGGCGGAGTCGCCTTCCACCAGGAATAGCTCATTCCTCAGCACGTCGCCGGAAGCACAGTCGACGAGCTTGCCCGGCAGCGTGGCGATGCCGCTGCTCTTCTTCCTTTCTATTTTTTTCCCTTTGGACAAGCGAGCCAGGGCCTGCTCGATCGCGAGCTCGACGATCTTCCTGCCGTCCTCGGGGTGCTCGTTCAGCCACAGCTCGAAGCCGTCGCGCACGCAGAGCTCGAGGAGCCTCGCGGCGTGGCGCGTGGTGAGCTTCTCCTTGGTCTGGCCGTGGAACTGCGTGCGCACGATGCGCGCCGAGAGGGTGAAGCAGGCGCGCCCCCACAGGTCCTCGGCGATCACCTTCACGCCCTTGGGCGCGAGCGCGCGCGTCTCCATGAACGCGGCGAGCGCCTCGAAGATGCCGGAGCGGAAGCCCGCCTCGTGCGTGCCGCCCGAGCGCGTCGGGATCAGGTTGACGTGGCTGTCGGCGAAGGTCTCGCCCTCGGTCACCCAGCCGATGGCCCAGGCGGCGCCCTC
>JAQSVY010000243.1 GCA_029266935.1 Burkholderiales bacterium | reverse complement strand
GCGAAGCTCCTGAAGAAGATGGCGATCGACGCGAGCCTGCACCGCGACCGCGGCCTGTCCACGACGCAGAAGCTGCGCGTGGTGGCGCGCAAGCAGCAGTTGCTGCGCATCGACTTCGAGCGCCCACCCTCGATCGAGGTGCTTGCCTCGAAGCTCGAGGACTACAAGCGCTTCCTCGGCGAGTGCGACGTGGTCATTCTTTCCGACTACGGCAAGGGCGGGCTCGCGCACATCACGCAGATGATCCGGCGCGCGCGCAGGGCGGGCAAGCGCGTGCTCGTCGATCCCAAGGGCGACGACTATTCGCGCTACAAGGGCGCGAGCGTGATCACGCCCAACCTCGCCGAGCTGCGCGAGGTGGTCGGCAGCTGGAAGGACGAGCGCGACCTCGTGCGCCGGGCGCAGGCGCTGCGCGCGAGGCTCGGGCTCGAGGCGCTGCTGCTCACGCGCGGCGATGCCGGCATGACGCTCTTCAGAGGTTCAAAGGTGATTCACGTAAAAGCAGAAAGGCGCGAGGTGGCGGACGTGACCGGCGCGGGCGACACGGTGATCGCCGCGCTCGGCGTGATGCTCGCCGCGGGCGCGGGGCTGGAGAGCGCGATGCGCGTCGCCAACCGCGCCGCCGGCATCGTCGTCGGCAAGCTCGGCACGGCGGTCGCCACGCCGGGGGAGCTCTTCACATGATGTACTACGTCGTCACCGGGGCAGCGGGATTCGTCGGCTCGCGGCTGGTCGCGGCGCTCAACCGCCACGGCGTGAGCGACATCATCGCGGTCGACAACCTCGCGCACGCCGACAAGTTCCGCAACCTCGCCGGCTGCGAAATCGCCGATTACGTCGACCAGGCGGACTTCCTCGCGCGCCTGGAGACCCTCGAGGGCGCGGTGGAGGCCGTGCTGCACCAGGGCGCCTGCTCCGACACCATGGAGAGCGACGGGCGCTACATGATGGACAACAACTACGCCTACTCGCGCTCGCTGCTGCACTGGTGCCAGGACGAGGAGGTGCCGCTTCTCTACGCCTCGTCGGCCTCAGTGTACGGCGCGGGGCCGGAGTTCCGCGAGGAGCGCGGCTGCGAGGCGCCGCTCAACATTTACGGGTATTCGAAGTTCCTGTTCGACCAGTACGTCAGGAAAGCCCTGCCCCGGAGGAGCTCGCAGGTCGCCGGGTTCCGCTATTTCAACGTCTACGGCCCCAACGAGCAGCACAAGGGCCGCATGGCCTCGGTCGCCTTCCACGCCTATCAGCAGCTCCTCGCCGCGGGGAAGGTGAAGCTTTTCGTCGGCTCGGACGGCTACGGCGACGGCGAGCAGCGGCGCGATTTCGTGCACGTCGACGACGTGGTCGACGTCAACCTGTGGTTCCTCGAGCACCGCGACATTTCCGGCGTCTACAACTGCGGCACCGGTCGTGCGCAGAGCTTCAACCAGCTCGCCGCCGCGGTCATCAACGCGGTGCAGGGCACGCAATGGCCGGTGCGCGAGCTCGTCGCCAAGGGCCTCATCGAGTACATCGCCTTTCCGCCGCAGCTCGTCGGCAAGTACCAGAGCTTCACCCAGGCCGACCTGACGCGACTGCGCACGGCCGGGTATATCGCGGAGTTCATGACGGTGGAGCAGGGCGCTAGCGCGTACGTGAAGGAGCTGCAGAAAACGTGAACGAGACGATCGAGGACTTCATCGGCGACACGCCGCTCGTGCGGCTGCAGCGGCTTCCCGGTGCGGAGAATTCCCACAGAGGAAACCTCATCCTGGCAAAACTGGAGGGAAACAACCCTGCGGGCTCGGTCAAGGACCGCCCGGCGATGTCGATGATCCGCCATGCCGAGAAGCGCAGGCAGATCAAGCCCGGCGACACGCTGATCGAGCCCACGTCCGGCAACACCGGCATCGCGCTCGCCATGGCGGCGGCGATCCGCGGCTACCGCATGGTGCTGGTCATGCCCGAGCATCTCTCGGTGGAGCGCCGCCAGACCATGCGCGCTTTCGGCGCCGAGATCGTCCTCACCGCGCAGAAGGGCGGCATGGAGGGCGCGCGCGACCTCGCCGAGAAGATGGTGCGCGAGGGAAAGGGCACGATGCTCGACCAGTTCGCCAACCCCGACAACCCGCTGGTGCACTACGAGACCACCGGCCCGGAGATCTGGCGCGATACCGGTGGCAAGATCACCCACTTCGTCTCCAGCATGGGCACCACCGGCACCATCATGGGCTGCTCGCGCTTCTTCAAGGAGAAGAATCCGAAGATCGAGGTGATCGGCTGCCAACCCGAGGAAGGCTCGCAGATCCCCGGCATCCGCAAGTGGCCGGAGGCCTACCTGCCGAAGATCTACGACCGCGCGCGCGTCGACCGGCTGGAGTACGTGAGCCAGGCCGACGCCGAGGAGATGACGCGGCGCATGGCGCGCGAGGAGGGCATCTTTGCGGGCATTTCCAGCGGCGGTGCAGTGCAGGTCGCCTTGAGAGTCTCGGAAAAGCTCAAAAACGCCGTCATCGTCACCATCGTCTGCGACCGCGGCGACCGCTACCTGACGACCGGGGTCTTCCCCGACTGATGACGCCGATCCTCGCCTTCGACATCGAGACGATTCCCGACTGCGAGGGCATCCGCAAGCTCTACGATCTGCCGGCGGATCTGCACGACCGGGAGGTCGCGGAGGTGGCCTTCCAGAAGCGCCGCACGCTGACCGGAAGCGACTTCCTGCCGCCGCACCTGCAGCGCGTCGTCGTCATCTCCTGCGTGCTGCGCGACGACGAAGGGGTCAAGGTGTTCTCGATCGGCGAGCCCGACGCCGCCGAGGCGGTGGCGATCCAGCGCTTCTTCGAGGGCATCAACAAGTACGTGCCGCAGATCGTGTCGTGGAACGGCCGCGGCTTCGACATCCCGGTGCTCGCAGCGCGAGGCCTCATCCACGGCGTCACCGCCGCCTGCTTCTGGGATACCGGGGCCGACAACAAGGATTTCCGCTTCAGCAACTACATCAACCGCTTCCACGACCGCCACGTCGACCTGATGGACGTGCTCTCGATCTACGGCGGCGCGCGCGGTTCGCCGCTCGATGAGCTCTCGCGGCTCTCAGGCTTTCCCGGCAAGCTCGGCGTCGGGGGCGCCGCGGTGTGGGAAAGCTTCGGCTGCGGCGAGATCGCGGCGATCCGCGACTACTGCGAAGCCGATTGCGCCAATACCTACCTCCTTTACCTGCGCTTCCAGATGATGCGCTGCGTCTACACGCCGGAGCACTACGCCTCGGAGTGCGCGCTGCTGCGCTCCCTGCTCGAGAAGCGCCCCGAGCCGCACTGGCGCAGGTTCCTCTCGCTCTGGAAGAGCTGAACGTCGAGTCGCTGGACGCCGAAGGCCGCGGCGTCGCGCGCAACGCCGAGGG
>JAQSVY010000242.1 GCA_029266935.1 Burkholderiales bacterium | reverse complement strand
CAGGTACTCGGCGGCGAGCTCGAGGTTCTTGCTGCGCATGATCTCGACGTACTCCAGGTACTGGCGCGTGAGGGGCGCCATCGGGATGTCGAGGATGTCGAGGTTCTCCTTGCGGATCAGGTAGAGCAGCAAGTCGAGCGGGCCTTCGAAAGCCTCGAGCACCACCTCGAGCGCGTCGGGCGGGATGTAGAGGTCGTGCGGCAGCTCGATGACGGGCTCGCCGTAAAGCTTTGCCGCCATCATTGCTTGTAGGCGGGCATCTTCGCCTTCATGAATAGTCGAGTCCCATGGCTTCGCGGACCTCCCGCATCGTCTCGGCCGCGAGGCGCTTCGCCTTCTCGCAGCCATCGGCGATGATGTTCCTCGCCAGCGTCGGGTCGTCGAGGTAGGTCTGCGCGCGGGCCCGCATCGGCGCGAGCTCGTCGTTGATCGCGTCGATTACCGGCTGCTTGCACTCGAGGCACCCGATGCCGGCCGTTGTGCATCCTTTCCAGACCCAGTCCTTCCTCGCGGCGTCGGAGTACACCTTGTGCAGGTCCCACACCGGGCATTTCTCCGGATTTCCGGGATCAGTGCGCTTCACGCGCGCCGGATCGGTGGGCATGGTGCGCACCTTCTTCGCCACCGACTCGGGCTCCTCGCGAAGCGAGATGGTGTTGCCGTAGGACTTCGACATCTTCTGGCCGTCGAGGCCGGGCATGCGCGCCGCCTCGGTGAGCAGTGCTTCGGGCTCGACGATGATCTTCTTGCCGCCACCCTCGAGCCAGCCGTAGAGCCGCTCGCGGTCGCCGCGCGACAGGTTCTGCTGTGCCGTCAGGAGCGCCTGGCCGCGCGAGAGCGCGTCGGTCTCGCCCTGTTCGAGGAACTTGGTGCGCAGCTCGTTGAGCAGGCGCGCTTTCTTGGTGCCCATCTTCTTCACGGCCGCCTTGGCCTTCTCCTCGAATCCCGGTTCGCGGCCGTAGAGGTGGTTGAAGCGTCGCGCTACTTCGCGCGTGAATTCGACGTGCGGCACCTGATCCTCGCCTACGGGCACGAACTTCGCGCGGTAGATGAGGATGTCGGCCGACTGCAGCAGCGGATAGCCGAGGAATCCGTAGGTCGACAGGTCCCGGTCCGAGAGCTTCTCCTGCTGGTCCTTGTAGGTCGGCACGCGCTCGAGCCAGCCGAGCGGCGCGATCATGGAAAGCAACAAATGCAGTTCCGCGTGCTCGGGCACCTGGGACTGGATGAAGAGGATCGCCTGCCCCGGGTCGACGCCGGCGGCGAGCCAGTCGACCACCATGTCCCAGCAGTTCTTCTGCAGCTCGCCCGGTTTCTCGTAGTCGGTGGTGAGCGCGTGCCAGTCGGCGACGAAGAACAGGCACGGGTACTCGGCCTGCAGCCGCACCCAGTTCTTCAGCACGCCGTGATAGTGACCGAGATGCAGGCCGCCGGTCGGCCGCATGCCGGACAGCACTCGCGTCTCGAACATCTAGAGCAGCACCATGGCGCGCACCAGTGCCTCGGATTCGAGCAGCAGCGGGCTGAGGATAAGGCTCAGCACGTTCGACCCGTACACGGGAACGAAGATGAGCAGCAGGAGCAGCGGCACGCCCCAGGGCTCGAGCTTGGCAAAACGCCATGCGGCGCGCCTGGGCAAGAGGCTCGTCACCACGCGGCCGCCATCGAGGGGCGGTATGGGAAGCAGATTCAGCAGCATCAGCAGCAGATTGACGAGGATCCCGGCTGCCGCCACGCCGATAAAGTACTCCACTGCGCCGTCGCCGTGGCGCTTCGCCGCGTCGACCAGCCCGCCGGCGCCGTAGACCTGCGCCACTTCAGTCCATGCCTCGGCGCGCTCGCTCATGGCGATTCCGGCACGCAGGAGCATCGCCCAGAAGACCGCCATCGCGAGGTTTGCCGCCGGGCCGGCCGCTGCCACCCAAGCCATGTGCGGCCGCGGGCGGCGCAGTGCCGAATAGTTGACCGGCACCGGCTTCGCCCAACCGAAGAGGAACTTGCCCGCGGTGAGGAGCAGGATGGCGAGCGGCACGACCACCGTGCCAATGAGATCGATGTGGCGGACGGGATTGAGGCTGATGCGCCCCTGCGCGTGCGCGGTCATGTCGCCGAAGTGCCGCGCCACATAGCCGTGCGCCGCCTCGTGCAGCGTGATCGCAAACAGCACTGGAAGGGCGTAGATGGCGACCGTCTTGGCGAGTTGGTTTAAGGCTTCAGGATCCAAGAAGCATTCGACTCTGGTTGAAACGGGATGTTATCAAACTGACTCCACGACGAACGGCGCGAGCGAGCCTTTTCCCTTGCGCAGCACGCTCGGCTGCTCGCCGGTGAGGTCGATTACCGTGCTCGGCTCGGTGCCGCAGGAGCCCGCGTCAATGATGAGGTCGACCTCATGCTCAAGCCGCTCGCGGATCTCCCGTGCGTCGGAAAGCGGCAGCGCGTCCTGCGGTAGCAACAGCGTCGCCGAGAGCATCGGTGCGTCGAGCTCGGCGAGCAGGGCGTGCGCCACCGGGTGGCCGGGGACACGCACGCCTATGGTCTTCTTGCGCGTCACGCGGCGCGGCACCTCGCGGCGCGCGCGCAGGATGAAGGTGTAGCTGCCCGGCGTCTTGAGGAAGCGGTAGGCGGCATCGCCGACGATTGCATAGTTCGCGATCTCGGCGAGGTCGCGGCACATCAGGGTCAGGTGGTGGCGCTCGTCGATGTGGCGCACGCGGCGCAGGCGCTCGAGCGCCTTCCCCGCGCCGAGCCCGCAGCCGAGCGCGTAGCACGAATCGGTCGGATAGGCGATCAGGCCGCCGGCGCGCACGATGTCCGCGGCGCGGCGCACCAGGCGCGCCTGCGGGTGCGTGGGATGGACGGCGAAGAACTGCGCCATCAGCCTGCGAGGAAGTCTTCGATCAGCCGCGCCAGCGCCTCGGGCTGGTCGTGGTGCAGCATGTGGCCCGCCTCGGGCAGGGTGACGTGGCGCAGGTTCGCGAAGGCGCCGCGGCGCTCGGCCTGCTCGGCCGGATCCATCCTCATGCGTGGCAGCGTTTCGGACTCGGCGGCATCGACCCACAGCACCGGCGCGGTGACGCGCTGCCAGCACGCGCGCACTTCTTCGTAGCGGTAGAGCACCGGGTTCACGATCTTGTGTGCCGGGTCACCGCGCAGCACCACGCTGCCGTCCTCGGCCTCGCGGCCCCAATGGCGTGCCAGGAACTCGGCTCTTTGCGGAGAAAGTCTCTTGTTACCCTTGCACAGTCGCTCGGCCAGCTCGGCGAAACTCTTGTACGGGCGAAGCCCCGGGCGCTCGCGCAGCTCGTCGAGCCAACGCGCATAGCGCTTCGGCGCGTCCTCCGGCCTGGTCGGCGGCAGGCCGAAGCCCTCCAGGTTGACGAGCTTCGCGATGCGGGCCGGGCGCACGCCGG
>JAQSVY010000014.1 GCA_029266935.1 Burkholderiales bacterium | reverse complement strand
GGTGAGGTGCCAGGCGAGCCAGCTGTCCACCGTGCCGAAGGCGAGCTCGCCGCGCTCGGCGCGCAGCCGCGCGCCGGGGATCTCGTCGAGAAGCCAGGCGATCTTGGTGCCGCTGAAGTACGGGTCGATGACCAGCCCGGTCCGCTCCCGAACGAGCGGCTCGGCGCCGTCGGCCTTCAGGCGATTGCAGAGTTCCGAAGTTCTCCTGTCCTGCCAGACGATGGCGTTGTGAATCGGCTCGCCGCTCTGGCGGTCCCAGACAATGGTGGTCTCTCGCTGGTTGGTGATGCCCATGGCCATCAAGTCTTTCAACGCAGTGCCGGATTGGGAAACGGCGTGGCGCGCGGTTTCCCTTTGTGTGGCGAGAATCTCTTTCGGATCGTGCTCGACCCAGCCCGGCTGCGGAAAGATCTGGCGGAACTCGCGCTGCGCGGTGGCGATCGGCCGGCCCTCGGCATCGAAGACGATGGCGCGCGAGCTGGTGGTTCCCTGGTCGAGGGCGAGCACGTACTTCATGCGCGGATTTTATTCATCCTTGCGCGGTCCGGCGGCGAGCGCGAAGCGCACCAGCTCCGCGACGTTGCCCCTGCGCGGCGTGCTCGAGCACCTCGCGCTCGCGCGCGGTGAGGGTGGCGAGCCGCTCGTTCTCGTGCGAGCGGGCAAGGCGCAGCTGCTCGCGGGAGAACGCGTTCTCGATCGCCGCGCGCACCTGAGCGTGGTCGAAGGGCTTTTCGAGGAAGTCGACCGCCTCGGCCTGGAACGCGGCGCGCGCGGTAGCCACGTCGCCGTGCGCGGTGATGATGACGAAGGGCAGCCGGCTGCCGCGTGCGCGCAGCGCGGCCTGCAGTTCGATGCCGCTTTTCCCCGGCAGGCGCAGGTCGGCGATCACGCAACCGGCCCACTCGGGCCGCCACGCATCGAGGACGGCCTCGGCGTCGGCGAAAAGCGCGCTCGTGTAGCCCGAGAGCGAGAGCATGAGCGCGAGCGAGTCGCGCACCGAGGCATCGTCATCGACGATGTAGACGGTCAGGCGTTCAGGCATGGCAGGAGAAGCTCGAACTCGCCGTGCTTCGCCGCTCGCGCGACCAGCGCGCCGCCGTGCGCCTCGGCGATGGCGCGGCTGATGGCGAGGCCGAGGCCCATCCCCGTGGGCTTGCCCGAGACGAAGGGCTCGAAGACCCGCTCGACCATGTCCCGCCCGAGGCCCGGACCGCTGTCACGCACGATGACGCTCATCCGTTGCTCGCCGTGGCGGGCGAGCTGCACGGCGATGCGCCGCTCCCCGCTGCGCTGCCCCTCGACCGCTTCCACCGCGTTGGCCACCAAGTTGCGGAGCACCAGCTCCACTTGCAGCCGGTCGACGAAGAGGTCGGGCAGCTCCGGCTCCGCGCTGACCTCGACCGCGAACGGCCGCGCGCCGATGATCTGCGCCGCAATGCCCTGCACCGCGGCGGCGACTTCGTCGGCCGCAACAGGCTCGAGGCGCGTCGTGCCGGAGCGGAAGAAGTCGCGCAGGCGCCGCACCACCTCGGCGGCACGCTGGGACTCCTTGAGCATCTTCTCGATGACTTCCGGGATGTTCTTGTGTCCTTCGGCGCCGCCGGCCGCCAGCATCAATGCGGATTGCCCGTAGTTGTTGAGCGCCGTCAGCGGCTGGTTGAGCTCGTGCGCGATCGCGCCCGCCATGTCGCCTGCGGCGGCCAGACGCAGCGTCTCGCGCAGGCTCTCGTTGGCGCGCTCGCGCTCGTCCACCATCATGCCCAGATACAGGCCGGTGAGGGTGAGCGCCGCGACGAGCGCCTGGATCTCGAGCGCCGGCAGAGTGAAGGCCGGTTCGGCATGGATGCCGGCCACGACGCCGAGCTGCACGATCGCCACGGCGACGATGGCGCCGTTCATGCCGCCGCGCGCCGCGATCCAGATGAGCGGCACGAAGAGCGCGTAGAAGTGCACCGCCGGCTCGCCGGGCAGCCCCTCGAAGATGAGCCAGAGCGTCGCTACGAGCAGCGCCGCCTGCACCAGCGTCTCGCCGCGGCGCGCGAGCGCCGCGAGGCCGGCGCGGCGGCCGGCGTCTGCGGCGGCGAGCAGCAGCGGCAGCGTCACCAGGACGCCGACGGCGTCGCCCACCCAGAAGCGCAGCCACGCCTGCGGCGCCGGCGTGCCGGCGAGCAGGCCGGCGCCGCGCAGCACCCCGACGTAGCAGGCGCCGACCAGCGCCGCACCGCCGACCGCGACCGCGACGACGATGTTCAGCTCGCGCAGCGAGCGCAGGTCGGCGCCGCGCAGGATGGCGCGCAGCAGCCACGCCATCCAGGCGTAGCCGCCGGCGAGCGCGATGGAGGTCACGAGGGCGATGAAATGTCCTCCCGGCGCGCCGCGCACCAGCACGTCGGCGGCGAGGACGGCGGCGAGCAGGAGCGGCCAGTGCAGCATGCCGCCGAGCAGCAGCCAGGCGACGGCGAGCGCCGCCTGCGGGTTCCAGGGCGTGATGTTGAACGGCCCGAGCGCGTCGAAATAGCTTGCCCAGTCGAGCGCCACGTAGCAGGGGGCGAAGACCGCGGCGTCGCGCAGGTACCGGTAGAGGGACATAAGTGAAAATGCTTACGCGCTATTGCGCCTAGGCGTTCGGCCAGCCGGCGGCTATTGTGCACCCATGCTGACCGAATTCCTCGACCTCGAGCGCTGGGCGCACTGGTTCGCGAGCCTTGACCGCGAGTTCATCTTCCTGCTCGGGCTGCCGTTCGTGGTGGCGATCATAGGGCTGTGGAGCGCGTGGTCCGAAGAGGAGGAGAGCCGCGAGGCGCAGCTGGGTGAGCCGCGCCCGGTCGCCGAGCCGCGCGCCGCCGAGCGCCGTCGGCGCGTGCGCCGGCGCAGCGACGTCGGCACCGTAGCCGAGCACGCCAGCAGTTAAGCGCCCGCGCCACGCCGCCCACGGCGCCGTCCTCGACCGGAGGGCGCCAATCGGGCATCCTCTGGCGGACGTGGACAATAACGACGAGGCACGGGGATGAATTGCGCGCGCGCCCGGGAGGCGCTGGCGTTCGCCGCCACGCTGTACGCGTTCTGGCTGATCCTCTCCGGCATCTACACCCCGTTCCTGCTCGGCGCCGGGCTCGCGGCGGCGATCGCCGTGGCGCTGCTCGCGCGGCGCATGGAGGTCCTCGACCGCGAAGGCCATCCCATCCACCTCGCCTTTGCCGTCGTCACCTACTGGCCCTGGCTCCTCAAGGAGATCCTCAAGTCGGGCTGGCAGGTGACGCGCATCATCCTCGACCCGCGGCTGCCCGTCAGTCCAACCTTCGTGCGCTTCCGGCCCTCGCAGAAGACCACGGTGGGCCTCGCCACGCACGCGAACTCGATCACGCTCACCCCGGGGACTATCACCGTCGACGCCGAGCACGACGCCTTCCTGGTGCATGCGCTCACGCGCGAGGCCGCGGCGGGCGTGGTCGACAGTGAGATGGACCGCCGGGTGAGCCGGCTCGACGGAAGCGCCTGATGTTCGCCGCCGCCGCGCTCGCGCTTCTCGCCGCGCTCGTACTGCTGCTCGTGCGCGCAGTGCTGGGGCCTACGGTTTTCGACCGGCTGCTCGCCGCGAACACCATAGGCACCGTGTCGGTGGTGCTTCTCGCCACGATCGGCTTCCTCACCGGACGGCCGGACTTCCTCGACCTCGCCATCGTCTACGGCCTGCTCAACATCGTCGGCACCATCGCCGTGCTGAAGTTCTTCCGCCACGGGAGCCTTGGCGAATGAGCGCGCTCCTGGACGCCGCCAGCTGGGTTCTCATCGTCGCCGGCGGCCTGTTCTCGGTGATCGGCGCGGTTGGCATGCTGCGCATGCCGGATTTCTATACGAGGGTGCACGCGGCGAGCGTCACCGACGTGGTCGGCTCGTTCGCCATCCTGCTCGGGCTCGTGCTGCAGGCGGGCTTCACGCTGACCGCGTTCAAGCTCGCGGTCGTCGCGCTGCTCATCTTCTTTACCAGTCCGGCGGCGACGCACGCCCTCGTCAAGGCCGCCCTCGGGCGCGGTGTCGCGCCGCTCGGCGGGGAGGCGCCATCGAAGCCCTGATCATCTACGTGCTGCTCACCGCGATGGCGGCGACGGTGGTCGCGCTGGCCCTGCAACGCAACCTGTTCGGCGCTGTGGTGCTCTTTTCCATCTACAGCTTCCTCATGGCGACGGTGCTCGTGGCGCTCGACGCCGTCGACGTGGCCATGACCGAGGCGGCGGTCGGCGCCGGGGTTTCCACGGTGCTCCTGCTCGGCGCGCTGTACCTGGTGGGCGGCATGGAAGCCAAGCCGCTCGTGCGTCCGCTGCTGCCGCTCGTGCTCTCCATCGCCGTAGGCGCGGTGCTCGCCTACGGCATGCAGGGCCTGCCGGGCTTCTCCGATCCGCAAGCGCCGATCCATGTGCACGTCGCGGCGCGCTACCTGGCTGAGGCGCCGCGGGAGACCGGCGTGCCGAACGTGGTGACCGCGGTGCTCGCGAGCTACCGCGGCTACGACACGCTGGGGGAGACGGTGGTGGTGTTTACCGCGGGCGCGGGCGTGATCGCCCTCCTGCGCCGGAGGAAGCGCAAGTGAAAGACGACCTCATCCTGCGCGTGGTTTCGAAGCTCACCATGCCGTTCATGCTGCTCTTCGCGCTCTACGTGCAGTTCCACGGCGACTTCGGCCCCGGCGGGGGCTTCCAGGCCGGCGTCATCGCGGCCGCGGCGATCGTCTTCTACGGCATCACGTTCGGCCTCGCGGCGGCGCAGCGCCTGGTGCCCGAGATCGTGGTCGAGCGGCTGCTCGCCGCCGGCGTGCTGCTCTACGCCGGCGTCGGCCTCGCCGGCATTCTTCTCGGCGGCAACTACCTCGACTACTTCGTGCTCGGCGCCGACACGGTGGCCGGGCAGCACCGCGGCATCTTCTGGGTAGAGGCGGGCGTTGGCCTCACCGTCGCCGGCGTCATGCTCAAGCTCTTCTACATGTTTGCCAGCCGCGGCCGCGACGCGGGGGACGCATGAACCGCGGGCCTTGCCGGTGAGCGTCGTTGGCGCGAACTACAGCTACTGGATCACCATCGTGCTGATGGTGGGGGGGATGTACATCCTCATCGCGCGCGGCAACCTGCTGAAGAAGCTGCTCGGGCTCGCGGTGCTGCAGAGCTCGGTGTACCTGCTCTACATCGCCCCCGGCAAGCTGATCGGCGGCACCGCGCCGATCATCGCCGAGGGCTACGCGGTCTATTCCAACCCGCTGCCGCACGTGCTGATCCTCACCGCGATCGTCGTTGGCGTCGCGACCCTCGCCCTCGGACTGGCCATTGTGGTGCGCATCCGCGAGGCCTACGGCAGCATCGAGGAGGAGGAGATTCTCGCCCGGGACCGGGCCGATGACGACGAGGCGCGCTGATGCTGGAGCACCTGGCCGCGCTGATCGTGGTGGTGCCGCTCGTCGCCGCGCCGCTCATCGTGCTGGTGCGCTCGCGCCGCTTCGCCTGGATCGCCACCACGGCGGCGAGCTACCTCAGCCTGCTCTTCTCGGTGCAGCTATTCTGGCGCGTGGCGACGCTCGGGCCGGTGTCCTACGCCATCGGCAGCTGGGCGCCGCCCTGGGGCATCGAGTACCGCGTCGACGCGCTCTCGAGCTTCGTGCTCGTGGCGGTGTCGCTGACTGCCTCCTTCGTCGCCCCCTACGCCCAGCGCAGTATCGCGCGCGAAGTGGCGCGCGACCGACAGTACCTCATGTACGCGATGTACTGCCTGTGCCTCTCCGGCCTGCTCGGGATCGCCATCACCGGGGACGCGTTCAACCTCTTCGTGTTCCTCGAGATTTCCTCGCTCGCGAGCTACGTTCTGGTTGCCCTCGGCCCGCGCCGCCAGTCGCTGATGGCCGCCTACCAGTACATGCTGATGGGCACGGTGGGCGCCACGTTCTACGTCATCGGCGTCGGACTCCTCTACCTGATGACCGGCACGCTGAATCTGGCGGACATGGCGCAGCGGTTGCCCGGGGTGCCGGACGTGCGACCGGTGCTGGTGGCGCTCGCCTTCATCACCGTCGGCATCGGGCTGAAGCTCGCGCTCTTCCCGCTGCACCAGTGGCTGCCGAACGCCTACGCGTATGCGCCCTCCATGGCGACCGCGTTCCTCGCCGCCACCGCGACCAAGGTCTCGGTGTACGTGTTGCTGCGCTTTTACTTCGGGGTGTTCGATCCGGCGCGGCTCTTCGAGCACCTGCCGACGCGCGAGGTATTCGTCGCGCTCTCGCTGGCGGCGATGGTCGCGGCATCGCTGGTGGCGGTGTTCGAGCAGGACGTGAAGCGCCTGTTCGCCTACTCGAGCGTGGCGCAGATCGGCTACATCACTCTGGGCATCGGGGTCGACAACCAGGCCAGCCTGACCGGCTCGATCGTGCATCTCCTCAACCACGGCGTCACGAAGGGCGCGATCTTCCTGCTGCTCGGCGGCGTGGCGCTGCGCGCCGGCGCCGCCGCGGTGCGGCTCGAGACGCTGGCGGGCCTCGGCCGGCGCATGCCGCTCACGGCGCTCGGCCTCGCGCTCGCCGGCCTCTCGCTCGTCGGCGTGCCCGGCACCGCCGGCTTCATCACCAAGTGGTACCTCGTGGTGGGCGCGCTCGAGCGCGGCTGGTGGTGGGTGGTCGCGGCAATCCTCGCCAGTTCGCTCATCGCCTTGGCCTACGTCTGGCGGGTGCTCGAGGCGGCGTACCTGCGCCCGCCGGCCGCGTCCGCGGCGCGCGGCGAGGCGCCGGCGCCAATGCTCGCGGCCGGCATGGCGATGACGGCGCTGTGCGTCTACTTCGGCTTTGAGACCTCGTTCAGCGCCGGCGGCGCCGCCGACGCGGCGGCGCTGCTGCTGCGGGGCCTGCGATGAGCCTGGCCGCGTGCCTGATCATCCCCGCGGCTGGTGCAGCACTCATCGCCGCATGCGGCCGCCGCCCGAACGTGCGCGAGGCGATCTCCCTCGCGAGCGCCGCCGCGACTTTCGCGCTCGCCGTGCTTTTCACGCCGGAAGTCCTGCGGGGCGAGCGGCCGCGCGCCGTGCTCGGGGAGATGCTGCCGGGCCTGGAGCTCGTCCTCGAGCTCGAGCCGCTCGGCCTGCTCTTCGCGCTCATCGCCTCGGGACTCTGGTTCGTGAGCGCCGTGTACTCGATCGGCTACATGCGCGGCAATCGCGAGGAGAACCAGACCCGCTTCTACGCCTGCTTCGCGCTCGCCATCGGCTCGGCTCTGGGCGTGGCGCTCGCCGGCAATCTGCTCACGCTCTACCTCTTCTACGAGGCGCTGACCCTCATCACCTGGCCGCTCGTCACGCATCACGGCGACGACGACGCGCGCCGCGGCGGTCGCACCTACCTCGCGCTGCTGCTCGGCTCCTCGATCCTGTTCCTCCTGCCGGCGCTGGCGATCACCTGGTGGCAGGCGGGCACGCTCGACTTCCGTCCGGGCGGCATCCTCGCCGGGCGCGTCTCCGGATGGGAGGCGAGCGGGCTGCTTGCGCTCTACGTCTTCGGCATCGGCAAGGCGGCCCTGATGCCGATCCACCGCTGGCTGCCGGCCGCGATGGTCGCCCCCACGCCGGTATCGGCGCTGCTGCACGCGGTGGCGGTGGTGAAGGCGGGCGTGTTCGCCGTACTGAAGGTGGTGATCTACGTCTTCGGCCTGGAGTTCGCGCGCGAGTCCTTCGCCTGGCTGCCGTGGGTCGCGGGCCTCACGATCGTCGCCGCCTCGGTGGTGGCGCTGCGCTCGGACAACCTCAAGCGCCGGCTCGCCTACTCGACGGTGAGCCAGCTCTCCTACGTCGTGCTCGCCGCGGCGATCCTAACGCCTCTCTCGGTCGCCGGCGCCGCCCTGCACATCGCCGCGCATGCCGTCGGCAAGATCACCCTTTTCTTCGCCGCCGGCGCCATCTACACCGCCGCGCACAAGACCGAGGTAAGCGAGCTCGACGGCATCGGCCGGCGCATGCCGTGGACCCTCGCCGCGTTCGGCGTCGGCGCACTCTCCATGATCGGCCTGCCGCCCGCGGCGGGCTTCGTCAGCAAGTGGTTCATCGTCTCCGGCGCGCTCGAGGCCGGCCAGTGGCTCGCGCTCGGCGTCATCACCGTCAGCACGCTGCTTAACGCGGGGTACTTCCTGCCGATTCTCTATCGCGCCTTCTTCAAGGCGTCACAGGGGGCAGGGCACGGAGAAGCCCCCGCCACCATGGTCGCTGCGCTCGTGGCGACCGCGGCCCTCACCGTGCTGATGTTCTTCTTCGCCGACCTGCCGCTCGCGCTGGCGAGGAGCCTGAGGTGATCTGGCGGACCTTCCTCGTGGTGCTCGCCGCGAGCGTGCTCGCCCAATTGTTCGTGGCAGCGCATCCGTCCTTCGCCCTCGAGGCGTTGTTCGCGTGGAACGCCCTGTACGGGTTCCTTGCCTGCGCGGCGCTGATCCTCGCCGCGAGGGCGCTCGCACTGCTGCTAAAGCGCCCGGACGACTATTACGACGATGATTAGCCACCCGGGCCTCGTCCTCATCGCAGCAGCAGTGCTCATGGCGCCGCTGCGCGGCTGGCCGCGCGCGGCCGTTGCGCTCCTCGGTTCTGCGAGCTCAGTGTTCCTTAGCTTCCAGGCTGGCGACGGCGTGCATCTGACGATCGAATATCTCGGCATGCAGCTCGCGCCGTTCGCGGTCGACAAGCTCTCGCGGCTCTTCGCAATCATCTTCGCGCTGATGGCGCTTGGCGGCGCGCTGTTCGCGCTCAACCAGCCGCGGCGCCTCGAGCTGCCAGCGGCGTTCCTCTACGCCGGCGCGGCGATCGGCGCGACGCTCGCCGGCGACCTGGTCACGCTGTTCGTGTTCTGGGAGCTGATGGCAGTCGGCTCGACGCTCGTGCTGTGGAGCGCGTCGACGCCGCGCGCGGGGGCGGCGAGCATGCGCTACCTCATGGTGCACCTCTTCGGCGGCATGCTGCTCTTCGCCGGCGTGGCGGGCCATGTGCTCGAAAGCGGGAGCACGGCTTTCACCGCAATGGGGATCGCTTCCCTGCCCGAGAAGTTGATCCTCGCCGCGTTCCTCGTCAACGCCGCCGCGTGGCCGCTGTCGGCGTGGCTGCCCGACGCCTATCCCGAGGCATCCTGGAGCGGCATGGTGTTCCTCTCGGCGTTTACCACCAAGACCGCGGTGTACGCGCTGCTGCGCGGCTTTCCGGGTGTGGAGCTCCTCGTCTATGCCGGCCTGGCGATGGTGTTCTACGGGATCATCTACGCGCTGCTCGAGAACGACATGCGGCGCATCCTCGCCTACAGCATCGTCAACCAGGTCGGATTCATGGTGACGGGTATCGGCATCGGCAGCGAAATGGCGCTGAACGGCGCCGCCGCGCACGCCTTCACGCACATCCTGTACAAGGCGCTGCTCCTCATGTCGGCGGGCTCGGTGCTGCTCGTCACTGGCCGGCGCAAGTGCACGGACCTGGGGGGGCTCTACCGCAGCATGCCGTTCACCACGGCCTGCGGTATCGTCGGCGCGCTGGCGATCTCCTCGTTTCCCCTGACCTCGGGATTCGTCAGCAAGTCGATGATCTCGCAGGCCGCCGCGGACGGCCATCTCCCCGTGGTGTGGATGCTCCTCGCCGCGGCCTCGGCGGGCGTGTTCCTGCATGCCGGCATCAAGTTTCCCTGGTTCGTGTTCTTCCAGAAAGACTCCGGGCTGCGCCCGCCCGAGCCCCCCTGGAACATGCGTGCGGCCATGGCGCTCTTGGCCGCGCTCTGCATCGGCCTCGGCATCTTCTACGAGCCGCTCTATCGGCTGCTCCCCTATGCCGGTGACTATGTGCCCTACACTGGCTGGCACGTGGTGGCGCAGCTGCAGCTCCTGCTTTTCTCCGGGCTCGCTTTCTTCGTGATGCTTGGATGGCTGCGGCGCACGCTTACGGTGACGCTCGACTTCGACTGGTTCTACCGCGTGCTCTTTCCGGCGCTGTTCCTTGCCGCCGGCCGCGTCCTCGCCGCGGCGCTGGGCGCTGGCGGCGCCGCGGGCGCGCGCCTGGGGGCGATGCTCGAGTCGGCCGTGCGGCGCCTGCACGGTCCGGGCGGCGCCTTCGCGCGCACTTGGCGCACCGGGTCCATGGCACTAGGGGTCATGGCGATGCTGCTTGCGTTCCTGCTCACCTACTACCTGCGCTAGCTCGACGCGGCGCTCGGCGGCGCGATCTGTACTAGAATCCGCGCCCTATGCCGCTGCCGATTCCTGAAGTCGAACGAGAGCTTACGCACACCCGGCGAGTGCGCTACGAGGGCTACAAGCGAGCCGACGGCCGCTGGGACATCGAGGCGCACCTGTCCGACGTCAAAAACCACGACTACCACCTGAAGACGGGCGTGCGCCGCGCCGGCCAGCCGATCCACGACATGTGGCTGCGGCTCACCATCGACCGGGCCTTCAACATCGTCGATGCGATCGCCTGCACCGACGCTGTGCCCTATCCCGGCGGCTGCGAAAACGCCGCGCCGGTCTATCGCAAGCTCATCGGCCTGAGCCTGCTCAAGGATTTCCGGAAAAAGGTCCGTGAACTGCTGGGCGGGGTGCGCGGCTGCACGCACCTCACGGAAATGCTCGCGGGGATGCCGACCGCCGCGATCCAGAGTTTCGCCGGCGAAACGAAGGAGGAACGCGACGACGGCACGCGGCCTTTCCAGCTCGACCAGTGCCTCGCGCTCGAGACGAGCGGCGACACAGTGAAGAAGTGGTACCCGAAATGGCATAAGAAGGAGAAGGCGAGCGCCTAGCGCTTGACCGCCGTCAATGCCCGGAGGGCGCCTTCCGGCCGATAAAGACATCCAACAATGAAAATCCACGAGTATCAGGGGAAGGAAATCTTTCGCAAGTACGGCGTGCGCACGCCGCGCGGCTTTCCCGCCTTCAGCGTCGAGGAGGCGCTCGCGGCGGCGAAGAAGCTGGGGGGCAAGGTCTGGGTGGTGAAGGCGCAGATCCACGCCGGCGGCCGCGGCAAGGGCGGCGGGGTCAAGGTCGCGAAGTCTTTGGATGAAGTAAAGCGACTGGCGCGCAGCATTCTCGGCATGCAGTTGAAGACCCACCAGACCGGCCCGCAGGGCCAGAAGGTGCGCCGGCTCCTGGTCGAGGAGGGCGCCGACATCAAGAAGGAGCTTTACGCCGGCATGGTCGTCGACCGCGTCTCGCAGCGCGTGGTGCTGATGGCGTCATCCGAGGGCGGCATGGACATCGAGGAAGTCGCGGCGAAGACCCCGGAGAAGATCCGCAAAGTGACGGTCGATCCCACGCAAGGCCTTTCGGACGCCGACGCGGACGAGATCGCACTCGGCATCGGCATCCCCGAGGCGTCGCTGCCACAAGGGCGCGCGCTCTTCAAGGCACTCTACAAGTGCTTCGACGATACCGATGCATCGCTCGCCGAAATTAACCCCTTGATCATCGACGCCAAGAACCAGGTCATCGCGCTCGACGCCAAGCTCAACTTCGACGACAACGCGCTCTTCCGCCACCCGGAGATCGTCGCGCTGCGCGACCTCGACGAGGAGGATCCGCTCGAGATCGAGGCCTCCAAGCACGACCTGAACTACATCTCGCTCGACGGCAACATCGCCTGCATGGTGAACGGCGCCGGCCTTGCCATGGCGACCATGGATACCATCAAGCTCTTCGGCGCCTCGCCGGCCAACTTCCTCGACGTGGGCGGCGGCGCCACCGCGGAGAAGGTGACCGCGGCGTTCAAGATCATGCTGTCGAACCGGAAGGTGAAGGCGATCCTCGTCAACATCTTCGGCGGCATCATGAAGTGCGACACCATCGCGAGCGGCGTGGTGCAGGCGGCGCGCGAGGTGAAGCTCTCGGTGCCGCTGGTGGTGCGCATGAAGGGCACCAACGAGGACCTCGGAAAGAAAATCCTCAAGGATTCCGGCCTGCCGATCATCTCGGCCGACAACATGGCGGACGCGGCGAAAAAGGTTGTGGCGGCGGTGAAGAGGAACGCGGCAAGGAAGAACACCGCCAAGAAGACAACCGCCAAGAAGAAAACCGCGAAGAGGAAAACCGCGAAGAGGAAAGCGAAGAAGAAATGAGCATCCTCATCGACACGGACACGCGGGTGATGACGCAGGGCATCACCGGCAAGACGGGCATGTTCCACACGCAGACGAGCCGCGCCTACGCCAACGGCCGCGCCTGCTTCGTCGCGGGCGTGAACCCGAAGAAGGCGGGCGAGGACTTCGAGGGTATCCCGATCTACGGCACGGTGGCCGACGCGAAGAAGGCGACCGGCGCCAACGTCTCGGTGATCTACGTGCCGCCGCCGTTCGCGGCGGCGGCGATCGACGAGGCGGTCGACGCCGACCTCGACCTCGTGATCTGCATCACGGAGGGCATCCCGGTGCGCGACATGATCCGCACCAAGCACCGCATGCAGGGCAAGCGCACGCTGCTCGTGGGGCCGAACTGCCCCGGCGTGATCACGCCCGACGAGATCAAGATCGGCATCATGCCGGGCCACATCCACAAACGGGGCCCGGTCGGATCGGCGGCACCGACGAGGAAACGGCGGCGCAATGGGTCAGGCAGCACATGAAGAAGCCGGTGGTCGGGTTCATCGCCGGCATCACCGCGCCCCCGGGCAAGCGCATGGGACACGCCGGGGCGATCATCTCCGGCGGCAAGGGCACGGCGCAGGAGAAGCTCGCGGTCATGGAAGCCTGCGGCATGAAGGTGACGCGCAACCCGGCCGAAATGGGGAAGGTGCTGAAATCCGTCCTCAAGCTGTGAGTTCGCTTTGACGTAGTCGAAAGACCATTCACACCCTAGCAACCCGCAGCCCCTTCGTCGCCGCGTTGCCTTACGCGGCCACGATCTTCCTTTCGTCGTTCCTGCTGTTTCTGGTGCAGCCGATCATCGCCAAGCAGATCCTGCCGTGGTTCGGCGGCTCGGCGGCGGTGTGGACTACGTGCCTCGTCTTTTTCCAGAGCGTGCTCCTCGCCGGCTACGCCTACGCAGACTGGACCATGCGCCTGGGCGCGCGCCGCCAGGCGATGCTGCATGCGGGGCTGCTCGCTGCCTCGCTCGCCTGCCTGCCGATCCTCGCCTCGAGCGGCTGGAAGCCGCAGGGTGACGAGGCGCCCGTTGCGCGCATCCTGCTTCTGCTTGCGGCCACCATCGGCCTGCCGTACTTCCTCCTCTCCACCACCACGCCCCTGCTGCAGGCCTGGTACTGGCGCCGCTGGCGCGCCGCGGTGCCCTATCGCCTGTTCGCGCTGTCTAACCTCGCCTCGCTCACCGCGCTGATCGGCTTCCCCATCGCCTTCGAGCCGACGTTCGACCTGAAGCAGCTCGCCTGGGGCTGGTCTTTCCTGTTCGCCGTTTTCGCGATTCTCTGCGCCGGGACCGCGTGGCTGTCCGTCAACGGGTTCGAGCGCCAGGAAGGACCTGCAGTCTCACATCCACTGTCTTTGAAGACCCAGTTTCACTGGCTCGCGCTCGCCGCCATGGGCTCGGTGATGCTGCTCGCGGTCACCAATCACGTGACGCAGAACATCTCGAGCGTGCCGTTCCTGTGGCTGCTGCCGCTCGCGCTGTACCTGCTCACCTTCATCCTCGCCTTCGACCATCCGCGCTGGTACCTGCGCCGCTCGTCGATCGCGGCGCTCGGGCTGATGGTGCCGGCGATGGCGTGGGCGATCCCGTCGCTCGACCTCGAACTCGCCGTGCCGCTGTACTTCGCCGGGCTCTTCGTCGCCTGCCTCTTCTGCCACGGCGAGCTCGCGCGGCTGCGGCCCGACCCGGCGCACCTCACGCGCTTCTACCTGATGATCTCGCTCGGCGGCGCCGCCGGCGCGGTGCTGGTGGCGATCTTCGCGCCGCTGCTGCTGCGCGGCTACTTCGAGCTCGGCATCGCGCTAGTCGCGCTTTCGGGTCTGTTGATGATGGGTCTACGGAAGAGAGCCATCTGGGCAGGCGTCGCCGTGATGGTCGCCACGACGGGATTCGTGCTGCGCGGCGCCTACGACTACATGGACGGCGTGCGCGCCATCGAGCGCGACTTCTACGGCGTGGTGCGCACCGCGGACCATGAGCAGCCGATCCCCTACCGCGTCATGTACCACGGCGCAATCATGCACGGCGGCCAGCTCCTCGGCGACTCGTTCCGCAACACCCCCGCCGACTATTTCGGGCCGGGCTCGGGCTACGGGCGGGTCTTCGCCTCGCTGCGCGAGCTCGAGCCGAAGAAGCCGCTCGCGGTGGGCATCATCGGCCTGGGCGCGGGCGTGGTGGGGAGCTGGATGCGGCCGGGCGACCGCCTCGTGTTCTACGAGATCAGCCCTCGCGTGGTCGACATCGCGCGGCGCGAGTTCACTTTCCTCGCCGACACCGCCGCCAAGACCGAGGTCGTGCTCGGCGACGGGCGCCTGTCGCTCGAGCGCGAGCCGCCGCGCGGCTACGACGTGCTAGGCATCGACGCCTTCTCCGGCGACTCGATCCCGATGCATCTCGTGACGCGCGAGGCGATGGCGCTCTACGTGAAGCACCTCAAGCCCGACGGCGTGATCGTCTTCCAGGCCACCAACCGCTTCGTCGACCTGCTGCCGGTGGTGAAGCGCCTCGCCGGCGAGCTCGGCTTCGAGGCGGTGAACGTCTCCGATGTGCCCGAGGCGGAGTTCGGCCCGGAGTACTGGTACTCGTCAACCGACCAGGTGATCGTCACGCGCAACCGGCGGCTGCTCGACTGGCCGCAGCTGAAGATGGCAGCCGAGCCGATCGAGGACCGCAAGGACCTGCCGACCTTCACCGACGCGCACCACAACCTGCTGCGCATCCTGAAGTAGGGCCACTCATCCCCAAGGCAGCTAGGCGGTGCGCAGCGTTCCGTCGACGCAGGTTACCGCGCGGCCGCCGATGTAGATGTCGCGTTCGGTGACGCGCACCGAGATGCGGCCGTCTCGCCCGAGCTGCATGCCCTGGCGCGCCACGTAGGGGCTCCCCACTTCATCGAGCTTGCCGGTGAAGCGCAGGTAGGCGCCGACGCTGATGTTGCCGCTGCCGCAGACCGGGTCTTCGGAAACGCCGTGCAACGGCGCGAACGAGCGCACCTGGATCTCCGAGCGGCCGTCATCCGCGCGTGCGAAGAGGGTTACGCCAGTGGCCTCTAGCGAGCGGGACAACTCGGCGATCGAGGCCATGTCCGGCTCGAGCGCGGCGAGCGCCGCGGCGTCCTCGAGCTCGGCGACGATCCACACCGGGCCGACGTCGACGCGCAGCGCCTTGCCGAAGGGCGTCGGCTTCTCGAGGCGAGTCAGCTTGGGCTGCGGCGCCCGAACGTAGATCCAGTTGTCCTCGACGGTGAGCTCGAGCACGCCGGCGTCGCACTCCTGCGTCAGTTCTTGTTTGTTTTTCACGAAGCCGGACTCGAGGGCGGCATGGGCGGAGCCGATGGTCGGGTGCCCGGCGAACGGCAGCTCTTCGCGCGGGGTGAAGATGCGCAGGCGGTAATCGGCCTTGTCGCTCTGCAGCAGGAAAGTCGTCTCGGAGAGGTTGGTCCAGCCGGCGATGCGCTGCATCGTCGCGGTGTCGAGGCCTTCGGCGCCGATCACCACCGCTACCGGGTTGCCGAGGAACGGTCGCTCGGTGAATACGTCCACTTGCTTGAACTTCATGGTTTTCTCCTAGGGGCCGGCCGCCAGGTCGGGCTCGCCGCAATGGCGCAGGATGTCCGCGCGCACGCGGTCGCGCAGGCGCACCGCCGCCGCCCAGTCCTCGCCGTCGGGCGCCACCGGCGCGCCGAAGGTGACCGCCACCGGGGCGCGGCGCGGATACCAGCGGCCGTCGCGCAGCACCGAGCGCACGCCACGCAGCGCCGCCGGCACCACGGCGATCCCCGACTGCACCGCGACCTGGAAGGCGCCGGTGCGAAAGGGCATGAGCCCGGTCTGCCGCGACAGCGTGCCCTCCGGGAAGACGATGAGCGACACGCCGCGCTTTGCCGCGTCCACCAGCTCGTCGGCGTGCTCGGCGCTCTTCGCCACATCGAAGCGCTCGACGAACTCGACCCCGATGCCCTCGAGGAAGATGCGCGCGAGCGGGTTCGCGGCGAGCTCGCGCTTGGCGACGAAGGCGTAGCTGCGCCAGCCGAGCGCCGCCATCAGCAGCGCGCCGTCGAGGTAGCTGGTGTGGTTGGCGGCGATGACGAAGGGACCTGAGGCGGGAATGTTCTCCAGCCCGCGCACCGCCACCGGGATGCCGAGCGCCCGGAAGAAAAACCGCGCGCAGGCGCCAGTGAAGTTCCACGCCGCGCGCCCCGGCGAAACAGCGGAAATGACGAGTATCAAAAGGAAAAGGAGGGCGAAGAGGAGCCAAGCCCATCCCGCGTAGAGGATGCCGCGTGCGACGCGCAGGCCGCGGCGCAGCTGCGGCGCCACGCTGGTGAGTGCGAGGCGCGCGATCTGCCACCACACCGCCTGCGCTTTCGCCGCCGAGGGGCCGCGCTCGTAGTACTCGCGCGCCGCGACACGGCGGATCTTGCCGCTCGAAGTCTTCGGTACCGTGTGCGGCGGCGCGAGCACGATGTCGTCCACCGGCGCGCCGATCAGGCCGATGGCGAGCTCGTTGATGCGCTTCTTCAGTGCCTCGTGGGTGGAGGGGTCGGCCTCGCGCGTCTCGGCCAGCACCACTACGCGCTCGGTGCCGCTCGGGCGGTCGACCGCGCCGAACACGGCGACGCAGCCGCGGCGGATGCCGGCGACGTCGCCCACCGCCTCCTCGAGCTCGTAGGGGCTGACGTTGCGCCCTCCGCGGATGATGATGTCCTTCTCGCGCCCGGTGAGGTAGAGCATGCCTTCCGAGAGGTAGGCGCGGTCGCCGGTGTTGAGCCACTCGCCGTCGAAGAGTCCCTTGGTGGCCTCGGGATTGCGGTAGTAGCCCGAGGTCGCCGAGGGCCCGCGGAACTGCAGGCTGCCCTCGTGGCGATCGGGCAGCTCGAGCCCGGCGGAGTCGACCACGCGCAGGTCGTGGTCCGGGATCGCCCGGCCGCAGCCCACCACCTTGAGCGGCGCAGGGTCATCGGCGCGCGCGGGCACCGCCTCGGCATCGTGCGAGAAGCGTTCGCGGTCGAGGAGATCGACGCGCCAGGGCTCCCCGGGTGGCGTGAATGCGAGGCCCACCGTGCACTCGGCGAGGCCGTAGACGGGCGACATCACGTTCTTACGCAGGCCGTAGGCGGCGAACTTCTCTTCGAAATTCGCGATGGTCTCCGGGCTGACCGGCTCGGCGCCGTTGAACGCGAAGCGCCACGAAGACAGGTCGAGCCCCCCGAGCTCGTGCTCCGGAATGCGCCGCATGCACAGCTCGTAGGCGAAGTTGGGGCCACCGGAGATGGTGCCGCGGTGGCGGTGGATGGCGTGCAGCCAATGGCTCGGGCGCGACAGGAACGCGAGCGGCGACATCAGCACCACCGGGAAGCCGAGGAACATGGTGGCGAAGCAGCCGCCGATGAGCCCCATGTCGTGGTAGAGCGGCAGCCAGCTCACGAACACGTCGGCGCTCGTGGCGCGCGCCGCCCGCCCCATCGCGCGCACGTTGGCGAGCAGGTTCGCGTGCGTGAGCACCACGCCCTTGGGGTTGCCGGTGCTGCCCGACGTGTACTGCAGGAAGCCGATCTGGCCGCTCGAGGCCTTGACCGGAACGAATCCGGAAGAAACGCCGGAAAAATCCGCGGGCACCAGCACCGCCCGCAGCGACTCGACCTGCGCGCGCAGCAGCCACGCGAGCGCCTTCGCCTCGGGGATGGTGACCATGATCGAGGCGCCGGCGCTCTTCAGCACGCCGACGTGGCGTTTCATGTGGTCCTCGATGGTGGCGAGGCGCGCCGGCGGGTAGAGCGGCACCGGGATGCCGCCGGCGAGCAGCGTGCCGTAAAAACAGAAGAGGTACTCGCGCGAGGTCGGCAGCATGATCGCCACCGTCTTGCCGGGCGCGACGCCGGCGTCGGCAAGCTTCGCGGCGTACGCCATCGCACCGTCCCACAGCTCGCGGTAGGTGAGCGGCGACTCCTTCTGGTCCTCGTAGAGGAACACCGTCAGCCGGCCGGGCTGGCGCTCGACGTGGTACTCGAGCGCCTCGGTGAGCGTCTGCGCGTGCTCGGGCGGGCGAACCCCTTCGGCCTGGGCGAGGCTCGCCACCGAGCGGTCGGCGTGCTGCGGCGCCGCGCCCGCGACGGCGAGGAGGAAGCGCAGCAGGTCGCGCGGCGTCTCGCTCGAGGCGAGCGCCTGCTCGGGCAGGCTCGAGGCGAACTCGCGCTCCAGGCGCAGCACCAGCTCCACGCGCGCCAGGCTGTCGAGGCCCAGGTCGCGCTCGAGCGAGCTGTCGAGCGACACGTAGGTGTGGACGTTGGGGCGCGCCTCGCGCGCCACTTCGGACACGACGGACAGGAGCCGGTTCGGATCGACGGCGGGGGTTGCCACGGTCTGCACAGCGGGCCGAGTGTACACTCGCCACCGCTTGGCCTTCTCGAACCAGAGCCGGGCTGAAGACAGGGAAAGGAAGAACATGAGGGCATTCATGACGGAGGACCTCGGCAAGCTGATATTGCGGCTCACCGTGGCCATCCTGCTGCTGCTGCATGGGGTGGCAAAGGTTCTGGGAGGTGTGGGCGGCATCTCCGGAATGCTGCAGGGCATCGGGCTACCCGGCGAGTTCGCCTACGGCGTGTACGTCGGCGAGGTGGCGGCACCCCTGCTCGTCATCATCGGCTTCTACGCGCGCATTGCCGCGCTCGTGATGGCCCTGAACAT
>JAQSVY010000241.1 GCA_029266935.1 Burkholderiales bacterium | reverse complement strand
TCGCCCGGCTCGGCGGCGAGCAGGAGGAGCAGGTCGATGTCCGAGCAGGGGTAGAGCTCGCCGCGCCCGTAGCCGCCCGTGGCAACGAGCGCTGCGCCGGCCGGAGCGTTGCCGCTTTCCCAGAGGCCCTTCACCGTGCGATCCACCAGGCGGCTATGGCGGCGCAGGAGTTGCGCTGGCTGCGGCCGCGCAAGGTAGGCCTCGCGCAGCGCCTCGCGCGCCGCCGCGACCTCGCGCCGCAGGCTATCGTGCGAAGTCAGGCGCGGATTGGCTGCCATTGGACTGCGTCATCACCTCGAACCCGGACTCGGTGACGGCGACGGTGTGCTCCCACTGCGCCGACAGGCTGTGGTCCTTGGTGACGATGGTCCAGCCGTCGGCGAGCTCGCGGATCCCGGGCTTGCCGGCGTTGATCATCGGCTCGACGGTGAAGGTCATCCCGGGCTCGAGCATCAGACCGGTGGCCGGCTTGCCGTAGTGCAGGACCTGGGGCTCCTCGTGGAACCGACGCCCGATGCCGTGGCCGCAGAACTCGCGCACCACCGAGAAGCCATGGCTCTCGGCGTGGGCCTGGATCGCGGCGCCGATATCGCCGAGGCGCCCCCCGGGCCGCACCTGGCGGATGCCGAGCCACATGCACTCGAAGGTGACGTCCACGAGGCGGCGCGCCTGGATGCTCGGCTCGCCGACGTAGAACATACGGCTGCAGTCGCCGTGGTAGCCGTTCTTGATCACGGTGATGTCGATGTTGAGGATGTCGCCCGCCTTGAGCACTCGCTCGCCGGGCACGCCGTGGCAGACTTGGTGGTTCACCGAAGTGCAGATCGATTTCGGAAAGGGCTTGTAGCCCGGCGGCGCGTAGTAGAGTGGCGCCGGAACCGTGCCCTGCACCTTGACCATGTACTCGTGGGAGAGGTCGTTCAGCCTGCCGGTGCTGATCCCGGGCTTCACGTGCGGCGTGATGAAATCGAGGACTTCGGAAGCGAGGCGCCCGGCGAGGCGCATGCGCTCCAGCTCCTCGGCGCTCTTCAGGACTACCGGCATTTGTCCCTGATTATGCTAGAATTTTGGGCTGGCTTGCGGTTCGCAGGCCAAATTTCCACGCGGGCCGAATAGGGTGCTCTGGATAAGGAGCCAGGCGCCGCGACGGTGACAACCCTAAGGAGAGTACGTGTCAGCCACCATGCGTCAGATGCTCGAGGCCGGGGTCCATTTCGGACACCAAACCCGGTACTGGAACCCGAAGATGGCACCGTTCATCTTCGGCCACCGCAACAAGATCCACATCATCAACCTGGAAAAGACCCTGGCGATGTACCAGGGGGCGCTGAAGTTCGTGCGCCAGCTGGCCGCCAACCGGGGAACGCTGCTTTTCGTCGGCACTAAGCGCCAGGCCCGCGACATCATCCGCGAGGAGGCGCAGCGCGCCGCCATGCCGTTCGTCGATCACCGCTGGCTTGGCGGCATGCTCACGAACTTCAAGACCGTGAAGCAGTCCATCAAGCGCCTGAAGGAGATGGAGCTGATGGCGCAGGACGGCACCTTCGAGCGCATCTCCAAGAAGGAGGCGCTGGGGTTGCAGCGCGAGATGGACAAGCTGCAGCGCTCGCTCGGGGGCATCAAGGAGCTGTCCGCGCTCCCCGATGCGCTGTTCGTGATCGATGTCGGCTACCAGAAGGGCGCGGTTGCCGAGGCGGTCAAGCTCGGCGTGCCGGTGGTTGGCGTGGTGGACACCAACCACACGCCCGAGCCGGTGGTTGGCGTGGTGGACACCAACCACACGCCCGAGGGCATCGACTACGTCATTCCCGGCAACGACGACTCGAGCCGCGCCATCCGGCTGTACGCACGCGGCATCGCCGACGCGGTGCTCGAGGGCCGCAGCCAGTCCCTCGAGGAGGTCGTTGCCGCCTCACGCGACGAGTTCGTCGAGGTGGAAGAGGATGAGTCGGGGCAGTAGATTTGCCCGGGGAATCTCAAAAAGGGGCCTCGCGCCCCTTTTTTTCAATCTGATGGAGCGAAAGTAATGGCGGAAATCACAGCGGCCCTGGTGAAAGAGCTGCGCGAACGCACCGGGCTCCCGATGATGGACTGCAAGAAGGCGCTGACGGAGACGAGCGGCGACCTCGACAAGGCCGAGGAGCTGCTGCGCATCAAGAGCGGCGCCAAGGCAAGCAAGGCGGCCGGGCGCATCGCCGCCGAAGGCGTGATCGGCGCCTGGCTCTCTAGCGACGGCAAGACTGGCTCCCTGGTCGAGCTCAACTGCGAGACCGACTTCGTCGCCAAGAACGACGATTTCATGGCGTTCGCGCAGTTGCTCGCACAGAGCGTCGCTAGCCGCGAGCCCGGCGAGGTGGAAGAGCAGAAGCGCCAGGCCCTGGTCCAGAAGCTCGGCGAGAACATCAGCATCCGGCGCTACAAGCGGTTGCAGGCCAAGGGCAAGCTCGCCTTGTACCTGCACGCCGGCGCGAAGATCGGCGTGCTGGTCGACTACGAGGGCCCCGAGGAAGTGGGCAAGGACCTCGCCATGCACATCGCATTCGCCAAACCGAAGCACCTCAGCAGGAACGAGGTTCCCCAGGAAGTGATTTCCCAGGAACGCAAGATTCACGAGACCCGTGCGAAGGACTCCGGCAAGCCGGCCGAGATCGTGGTGAAGATGGTCGAGGGCGCGCTGAACAAGTTCCTCGGCGAGATCACGCTGCTCGGCCAACCGTTCGTGAAGGACGACAAGCAGAGCGTCGAGAAGATGCTCGCCGCAAAGAAGGCCCGGGTGCACGCCTACGCGTTCTTTGTCGTCGGCGAGGGCATCGAGAGGAAGACCGGCGATTTTGCCGCGGAAGTCATGGCGCAGGCTGGAAAGGCACATTGACCCCGAAGTACAAGCGCATCCTCCTCAAGCTCTCGGGGGAAGCCCTGATGGGCGAGGATCCGTTCGGCATCAACCGGCAGACGATCGACGCGATCGTCGCCGAGATCGCGCAGGTAGCGCGCCTGGGCGTGGAGCTGGGCGTCGTCATCGGCGGAGGCAACATCTTCCGCGGCGTGGCCCCCGGGGCCGCTGGTATGGACCGCGCCACGGCCGACTACATGGGCATGCTCGCCACGGTGATGAACGCGCTCGCGCTGCAGGATGCGATGCGCCGGGCGGGACTCGCGAGCCGGGTACAGTCGGCGCTCAACATCGAGCAAGTGGTCGAGCCCTACATCCGCGGCAAGGCGATCCGCTACCTAGAGGAGGGCAAGGTGGTGATCTTCGCCGCCGGCACGGGCAATCCCTTCTTCACCACCGACACCGCCGCGGCGCTGCGCGGCAGCGAGATGGGCGCAGAGATCGTCATCAAGGCGACCAAGGTCGACGGCGTGTACACCGCCGATCCGCAGACCGACCCGAAGGCCGAACGCTACGGCCGCATCAGCTTCGACGAGGCGATCAACAAGAAGCTGAAGGTCATGGATGCCACGGCGCTGACGCTCTGCCGCGACCAGAAGCTGCCGATCAGCGTCTTCAACATCTTCAGGAAAGACGCGCTGCGGCGCGTGGTGCTGGGCGAGGACGAGGGGACGCTGGTTCACGTATGATTGTGCGGAGGCCGCCATGGTGATCGTGGAGCTGAAGAAGAACACGGAGCAGAAGATGGACAAGAGCGTGCAGGCATTCAAGGCCGACTTGGCCAAGGTGCGCACCGGCCGCGCGCACACCGGGCTGCTCGACCACATCACGGTCGACTACTACGGGACGCAGACGCCGCTCGCCCAGGTCGCCAAGGTGACGCTGATCGACGCACGCACCATCGGCGTCACGCCCTTCGAGAAGAAGATGACCCAGCCGGTCGAGAAAGCGATTCGCGACTCCGACTTGGGACTGAATCCGGCGAGCACGGGCGAGACCATCCGCGTGCCGATGCCGGCGCTGACCGAGGAGCGCCGCAAGGAGCTGATCAAGGTGGTGAAGCACGAGGCGGAGAACGCCCGCGTGGCGGTGCGCAACCTACGCCGCGACGCCATCCACCAGCTCAAGGAGGCGCTGAAGAAGAAGGAGGTCTCCGAGAACGATGAGCGCCGCGCCCAGGACGACGTGCAGAAGATGACCGACCGGCACATCGCCGACATCGACAGGCTGCTGCAGCAGAAGGAAGCGGAGCTCCTCGCGGTATGAGCCACGCCAGCTCCACGCGCGAGATCCCGGGCGCCGGCGACGTGCCGCGCCACGTCGCGATCATCATGGACGGCAACGGCCGCTGGGCGAAGGGACGCCGCCTGCCGCGCATCGCAGGGCACCGCCGCGGCGTCGATGCGGTGCGCGCCACGGTGCGCGGCTGCGCCGAGCGCGGCATCGAATTCCTGACGCTGTTCGCCTTCAGCTCCGAGAACTGGCGCCGCCCCGCCGAGGAAGTGGCGCTGCTCATGCAGCTCTTCCAGGCGGCGCTCTCCAACGAGGTCGAGAAGCTGCACAAGAGCGGGGTGCGCCTCAAGGTAGTGGGCGACACCACGCGCTTCGACCCCAAGATCCGGCGCCTTATCCAGCAGGGCGAGCACCTCACCGCGGACAACCGCCAGCTCACGCTCACCGTCGCCGCGAACTACGGCGGCCGCTGGGACATCATGCAGGCGCTTTCGAAGTTGATGAAGGAAAAGGGTTCCCTGAATGAAGTTCAGGAAGAGATGCTTTCCCCCTATCTCGCCATGAGCTACGCCCCGGAGCCGGACCTCTTCATCCGCACCGGCGGCGAACAGCGCATCAGCAACTTCCTGCTCTGGCAGCTCGCCTATACCGAGCTCTCGTACCGGCGCCGCGAGCGCCGCTTCGGCCGCACCAGCGACCAGCTCCAGGACGCGAAGCGGGCCGAGGTCGCCTGAGCCCGCTGGCCGCGCGCGTCGCCACCGCCGCGGTCCTCATCGCGGCGCTGCTCGGGGCGCTCTTCTTCCTTCCCGCGCTGTGGCTGAGGGGCCTCGTTGCCGCCCTCGTCGCCGCGGCCGCCTACGAATGGGCCCGCCTGTGCGGCATGCAGGCCGCGCTTTACGCCGCCGCCCTTGCTGCTTTGTTCGTCTTCATGAAGCCCGATCCCCTCTGGTTCCTGCTCGCCGCCGCGTTCTGGCTCCTGCTCGCGCCGCTGTGGCTCTGGCGGGGCGTCGCGGCGGGACACAAGCGGCTGCTCGCGCTCGCCGGCGTCCCGGTGCTGCTTCCGGCCGGGCTCGCCATGGTGGCGATGCCCGCGCCGCAGGTTCTCGCGGTGCTCGCCCTCACCTGGATCGCCGATACCGTCGCGTACTTCGCTGGCACGCGGTGGGGACGGCACAAGCTCGCGCCGTCGATCAGCCCGGGAAAGACCTGGGAGGGCGCCGTTGGCGGCCTCGCCGGGGTGCTCGTCTATGCAGGGATAATGGCCGCCATGGTGGAAGGAATTGCGTGGGCGCCGTTCCTCGGCACGGCGGCGCTGCTGGCGGCGCTGAGCATCGTCGGCGACCTGTTCGAGTCCGCGGCGAAGCGCCAGGCCTCGGTCAAGGACAGCGGCGCGCTGCTGCCCGGCCACGGCGGCATCCTCGACCGCATCGACAGCGCTACCTCGACCCTGCCGATCGCCGCGGCGCTCGCGCCCTGGATCGTAGGAAAATGACGCAATGAACGTCGCGGTCCTCGGCGCCACCGGCTCGATCGGGGCAAGCACCCTCGATGTCGTCGCGCGTCACCCGGGGCGCTACCGCGTATTCGCGCTCACCGCCAACGCCTCGGCCGATGCGCTGCTCGAGCTTTGCCGAACGCACCGGCCGCGTTATGCGGTGCTGTCCGATGCCTCCTCTGCTTCAGAGAAGGCGTTTGCCAGTGTGGGAACAGAACTTCTGAAAGGCCACGCCGCTATCGACGAGGTCGTAGCGCATGCGGATTGCCATGCGGTGATGGCCGGCATCGTGGGCGCCGCCGGGCTGTCCTCGACCCTCGCCGCCGCCCGCGCCGGCAAGCGCGTGCTGCTCGCCAACAAGGAAGCGCTGGTCATGGCCGGGCCGCTCGTGATGCGCGTGGCGCGCGAGGCGGGCGCGATGCTGCTCCCCGTCGACAGCGAGCACAACGCCGTGTTTCAGTGTTTTTCACAAACCAGACTTGTCAGAAAAATCGTCCTGACCGCCTCGGGCGGGCCGTTCCGCGCCGCGCCGCTCGAGAGCCTGGCCGCGGTCACCCCCGAGCAGGCGTGCGCGCATCCCAACTGGGTGATGGGTCGCAAGATCTCGGTCGATTCCGCGACCATGATGAACAAGGGCCTGGAAGTGATCGAGGCGCGCTGGCTGTTCGACGTCGACCCCGGGCGCATCGAGGTACTCATCCACGCGCAGAGCATCGTGCATTCGCTGGTCGAGTACATCGACGGCTCGATGATCGCGCAGCTCTCCAATCCCGACATGCGCGTGCCGATCGCGCACGCGCTCGCTCATCCGGAGCGCATCGATTCGGGAGCGCAGCCGCTCGACCTGGTCTCAATCAAGACCTTGTCTTTCGAGAAGCCCGACCCGTCGCGGTTTCCCTGCCTGCGGCTCGCCTATGCCGCGCTGGACGCCGGCGGCACCGTCGCGGCGGTGCTGAACGCCGCCAACGAGGTCGCCGTGGCCGCGTTCCTCGAGCGCAGGCTCGCTTTCACCGGCATCGCACGCGTCATCGAGCAGACCATGGCTCGTGTCCCGGCGCGCGCCGCGGACGATCTCGAGGCCATCCTAGCCGCCGACACTGACGCGCGGCGCGCCGCGGGGGCGCAAGTCCTGGCGCTCGCCGCATGAGCCTCCTGCACACGATCGTTGCCTTCATCGTCGCGCTCGGCGTGCTGATCGTCGTGCACGAGTACGGCCACTACCTCGCGGCGCGCCTGTGTCGCGTGAAGGTGCTGCGCTTTTCCGTCGGCTTCGGCAGACCGCTCGCGACCTGGCGGCTCGGCCGTGACCGCACCGAGTGGTCGATCGCCGCAGTGCCTTTCGGCGGCTACGTGAAGATGCTCGACGAGCGCGAAGGGGACGTTGCACCGGCGGAAGCCGGGCGCGCGTTCAACCGTCAGAGCGTCTGGAGGCGCTTCTTCATCGTCGTCGCCGGGCCGCTGTTCAATTTCATCTTCGCCGTGCTGGTCTATGCCGGGCTCTACATGCACGGCCTGCCGGAGGCGCGCCCGGTGCTCGCGGAGCCTGATGCCGCGAGCCTCGCCGCCGCGGCGGGGCTGCGGCAGGGCGACACGGTGCAGGCAGTCGACGGGCGAACGGTCGCGACCTGGCAGGAAGTGCGCTGGCGCGTGCTGCAGGCGGCCCTGCAGCGCGAGCCGGTGCGACTGGAGACCATCAACGAGCGCGGCCACATCGGCGTCGCCACGCTCGACCTGCGCAGCTATCCGGCGGCGGAGGTGGAGGCGGACGCGCTCGAGCGCATCGGACTGCGCCTGTACCGGCCGCCGCTCGACGCGGTGCTGGGCCAGGTGGTTGCCGGCGGGCCCGCGGAGCGCGCCGGCCTCGTTCCCGGCGACCGCATCGTCCGCGCAGCGGACCGGCCGGTGGATTCGTGGGAGGCGCTGGTGACCGCGGTGCGCGCGCATCCCGGAGTGCCGCTTGCGCTCACGGTCGAGCGCGACGGCACCACGCGCTCGCTCGAGGTCGTCCCCGACGTGGTGAACGCGGGCGATGCACGCGTCGGCCGCATCGGCGCGGGGCCGCATGTGCCGCCGGCGCACGCCGAGAAGATGCTGGTGCGCGTGCAGCACGGGCCGCTGGAAAGCCTCGTGCGCGCCGTCTACAGGACCGCCGACATCGCGCTGTTCAGCCTGAAGATGCTCGGGCGCATGCTGATCGGCGAGGTCTCGTGGAAGCACCTCTCCGGGCCGGTCACCATCGCCGATTTCGCCGGCCAGTCGGCGAGCCTGGGCTGGATTTCCTACCTCACGTTCCTCGCGCTGATCAGCATCAGCCTCGGCGTGCTGAACCTGCTGCCGATCCCGCTGCTCGATGGCGGTCACCTCATGTACTATCTGATCGAGATCGTGAAGGGCAGGCCGGTATCCGAGCGCGTCATGGAGCTCGGGCAGCGCGTCGGTCTGGCGCTGCTTCTGGTATTGATGGCCTTCGCGTTCTACAACGACCTGAATCGTCTGCTGACCGGCTGAATGCTTCGCACTGGCGTCATCGCCGCGGTGCTCGCCGCGCTCCTGGCCGCGGCGGCCGCCCCGGCGGCGGCGCAGCCCTTCG
>JAQSVY010000240.1 GCA_029266935.1 Burkholderiales bacterium | reverse complement strand
GGGTCGCGCGCATCCGGGCCGGCCATGGCGGAGAACAGCAGCGCGCAATCGGCCGTGGTGCGCGCCAGCGTGCCGATGACAGTGAGGGTCTGCCAGGCGTCGCTTGCCGGCCAGCTCGGCACGCGCCCTGGCGTCGGGCGAAAGCCCACCACGTTGCAGAAGTTGCCGGGGTTGCGCAGCGACGCGCCGAGGTCCGAACCGTCGGCGAAAGGCAGCATGCCGCAGGCGACGGAGACGGCGGCACCGCCCGAGGACCCGCCGCAGGTTCGGGAAAGGTCGTAGGGATTGCGCGTGGCGCCGAACACGGCGTTGAAAGTCTGGCTGCCGGCGGCGAACTCCGGCGTGTTCGTCTTGCCGATGGTGATGGCGCCCGCTGCCGAGAGCCGCTCGACGATCAGGTGGTCCTCGGTTGGCACATGGTCGCGGTAGATCGGCGAGCCGTAGGTAGTGCGGATCCCTTTGGTCGGCACCACGTCCTTGTAGGCGATCGGCAGGCCCCACAGCATCTTCTCCGCCGATGGCTTCTTCCGGTCGAGCGCCTTGGCCTGCTTGAGGGCGAGCTCGGGCAGGAAGGTGACGATCGCGTTCACCTTCGGGTTGACGCCCTCGATCTGCGCGATGAAGGCGCGCACGAGCTCGGTAGCAGAAAGCTTCCTCGCCTTGAGGGCCTGCGCGAGCGCGGTGGCCGGCTTGAAGCACAGCTCGTTCATCACATCAGTACGATGTCGAACTGCTCCTGGGTGTAGCCCGACTCGACGTGCGTCGAGATCGGCTTGCCGATGAAGTCCGAGAGCATGGCGAGCGCGGGCGACTCCTCCTCCAGGAAGAGGTCGATGACGCTCTGCGAGGCGACGACGCGGAACTCCCGGGCGTGGAAGGCGCGCGCCTCGCGCAGGATCTCGCGCAGGATCTCGTAGCAGACGGTATGCGCGGTCTTCACCGCGCCGCGTCCGCTGCAGGTGGGGCAGGGCTCGCACAGCACGTGCGCGAGCGACTCGCGCGTGCGTTTGCGCGTCATCTCGACCAGCCCGAGCGCGGTGAATCCGTTCACCGTCATGCGCGTGCGGTCGCGAGCGAGGGCGCGCTTGAGCTCCTCCAGCACTGCGGCGCGGTGCTCGTCGCTGTGCATGTCGATGAAGTCGACGACGATGATGCCGCCCAGATTGCGCAGCCGCAGCTGGCGCGCGATCGCCTGCGCCGCCTCGAGGTTGGTCTTGAACACCGTGTCGTCGAAGTTGCGGCTGCCGACAAAGCCGCTGGTGTTGACGTCGATGGTGGTCAGAGCCTCGGTCTGGTCGATCACCAGCGTGCCGCCGGACTTGAGATCGACGCGGCGCGCGAGCGCGCGCTCGATCTCGGTCTCGACGTCATAGAGCTCGAACAGCGGCCGCTCGCCAGTGTAGTGCTCGATGCGGCAGCGCACCTGCGGCATGTACTGCTCGGCGAAAGCGGCGAGTTTCTGCCAGGTCTCGCGCGAGTCCACTACCACGCGGCTGGTGGCCGGGCTCACCACGTCGCGTAGCACGCGCTGGGCGAGCGACAGGTCCTGGTAGATGAGCTGCGGCGGCGCCGCGCCCAGCGAGCGGGCGCGGATCGCGGACCAGATCTGCCTGAGGTAGGCGAGGTCGGCGCGCAGCTCCTCCTCGCTCGCGGCTTCGGCCAGGGTGCGTACGATGAAGCCGCCTTTCTCCTCGGCGCCGGCGAGCTCGCGCAGCCGCTCGCGCAGCGCCGCCCGCCCGCTCTGGTCCTCGATCTTCTGCGAGACGCCGATGTGCGGATCGTGCGGCAGGTAGACGAGCAGCCGCCCGGCGATCGAGATTTGCGTCGACAGGCGCGCGCCCTTCGTGCCGAGGGGGTCCTTCGCCACCTGCACCAGCAGCGGCTGCCCCTCGGCGAGGATCTGCTCGATGCGCCGGGGTTCACCGTTGGCCTTCTCGTCGCCCCAGATGTCGGCGACGTGCAGGAAGGCGGTGCGCTCCAGGCCGATCTCGATGAACGCCGACTGCATGCCGGGCAGCACGCGCGCCACGCGCCCCATGTAGATGTTGCCGACCAGTCCGCGGCTCTCCGCGCGCTCGATCAGCAGCTCCTGCACCACGCCCGAGCCGGCCACGGCGACGCGCGTCTCCTGCGGCGTCACGTTAATAAGGACTTCTTCGCTCACGCAGCTTGTCGAGCAGCAGGCTGGTCTCGTACAACGGCAGCCCCATCACCCCCGAATAGCTGCCGCGCAGCTCCACCACGAAGCGCGCCGCGCGCCCCTGGATCGCGTAGGCGCCGGCCTTGTCGTCGCATTCCCCGGTCGCGACATAGAGGCGGATCTCCTCCTCGGACAGGGGTTTCAGCCGCACCTCCGAGCGGGACACCGCAGCTTCGATCCAGTCGCCGTACTTGAGCGCCGCCGCGGTCAGCACCTCGTGCGTGCGCCCCGAGAGCGCGGCGAGCATCTCGGCGGCCTGCTCGCGCCCCCCGGGCTTGCCGATGATGCGGCCTTCGAGGGCCACCGTGGTGTCGGCTGCGAGCACTGGCGCATGCGGGAGGTTGCGCTGCAGCATTCGGCGCCAGCCGGCGTCGGCCTTGGCGCGTGCCATGCGCTCCACATACGCGCCGGGCGCCTCGCCCTCAAGCGGCGTCTCGTCAACCTCGGGGTCCTCGCCCGGCCGCGAGCGGAAGAGCAGCAGATGGAAACGCACGCCGATCTGCGACAGGAGCTCCCGCCGGCGCGGGCTGCGCGAGGCGAGATAGATGCCGCGCTCAATCGGGGCGATCATGAAAAAACTATACCCGATGGTACGGGTGGCCGGTGAGCAGTGTCGCGGCGCGATACAGTTGCTCGAGCAGCAGCACCTGCGCCAGCGCGTGCGGCAGCGTGAGGGACGAGAGGCGCAGGAGCAGCGCCGCCTGCCTTTTCACGCTTTCGTCGAGGCCGTCGGGGCCGCCGATCAGGAAGGCGGTTTCCTGCGAGAGCAGTTTGCTGAATGCGCGCGTGTCGAGGTCGCGCCCGCGCTCATCGAGCGCCACGAGGCGTGCGCCCTTCGGCAGCGCGCTCTGCAGCCGCGCCCCCTTCACCGCGACGCGCGCCACTTCGTAGCCGCGCGGCATGCGCTTCGCGTACTCTGCGCAGCCCTGCTCGGCCCACATAGGCAGCCTAGCGTCGACGGCGAGGACGTGCAGGCGCGGCACGCTTTTGGGCTCTTGGCCTGGGCTTCGGCGTCGCCTTGAACCGCACCGGCTTGCCGCCCCAGACCTCCTCGAGGTTGTAGAAGCCCCGCACGGTGGGATGCATGATGTGTACTACCACATCCCCGAGGTCGACCAGCACCCACTCGCCGCTCGACTCGCCCTCGACGCCGTAGACGCGCGAGCCGCCCTCGCGGATCTTCTCCTGCACGTGGTCGGCGAGCGCGCGCACCTGGCGGTTCGACTCGCCGCT
>JAQSVY010000239.1 GCA_029266935.1 Burkholderiales bacterium | reverse complement strand
TCGCCAGTCGGGGTAGAGGGTGCTCACCAGGTTCCAGAAGCGGCGCGAATGGTTGAGCTCGACGAGGTGCGCCACCTCGTGCGCGACCACGTAGTCGGCGAGCGCGGGCTCGAGGTGCACCAGGCGCCAGGAAAGCCGGATGGAGCCGTCCTCGTTGCAGACGCCCCACTGCGTGCGCGCGTTCGACAGCGCCAGCCGCGGCGCCGGCCGCTCGACGCGCGCCGCATAATGCGCGGCGCGCGGGCGCAGCACTTCGAGCGCGGTGGCCTTCAGCCAGGCGAGCAGGTGCTTGCTGCCCGAAACACCCAATGTGCAACCGTGGCGCTGCGCCGGGCCCGGGCGTACGCAGAGCTCGACCATTTCTCCGAGCAGCGGCAGGCGCTCGCCGCTTTCGACGCGCAGCACGGCGGGGCGCGGCGCCACCGCCCACTCGTCGAGCTTCGCCACGATCCAGCGCTGCTTGGCGCGGAGGAAGCCTTCGACCTCCCGCCAGGGCGCGCGCAGGGGCGCGGCGACGCGCAGGCCTTCGCCGTCGATGCTGATGCCGATGGTGCGGCGGCGGCGCCGCGCGAAGCGGTACTCGACGAGCCGCCCGGCGAGCTCGATCAGCAGAGCGCCTTCTGCTGTTCTTCTATCCATTGCTCCGCCATCGCATTGATCGTTTTTGGGTCGCGCACCGCGGTGTCGATCGCCGGGCCGATGCGCACCGTCACCGTGCCCGGGCGCTTCAGGAAAGCGTTGCGCGGCCAGAAGAGCCCCGCATTGTGCGCCACCGGCACCACCGGCGCCGCTGCGGCCGCCGCGAGCCAGGCGCCGCCAAGCTGGTATTCGCGACGCTCGCCCGGCGCGACGCGCGTTCCCTCGGGGAAGACGATCACCCAGAAGCCCTGCGCCAGCCGCTCGCGGCCGCGCCGCGCGATAGCGCGCAGCGCGGCGACCCCGCGCGTGCGGTCGATCGCGATCGGGCTCATCAGCGCGAGGCCCCAGCCGAAGAAGGGGATCCAGAGAAGCTCCCTTTTCAGCACGTGCACCTGCGGCGGGAAGATGAGCTGGAAGGCCATGGTCTCCCAGGCCGACTGGTGCTTGGAGAGGATCACCGCCGGGCGTCCCGGCAGGTTCTCGCGGCCTTCGACTCGCCAGTCGATCCTCAACAAGATCCTTGATAACTGAATGATGAGGCGTGACCACCCCGAGATGATCCGATAGCGCTCCAGGCGGGGCAGCGGGAAGGTGGCGAGCGCGACGAGCGCGTAGACGGGCGTAATGAGGACGAGCGCGGCCGCGAAGAGCGCCGAGCGCAGCAACGTCATGGCGCAAGGCGCTCGGCAAAGGCCGCCAGGTCGGCGAAGACTTGGGTGCCGGCCGGAAGGTCTCCCTCCTCGCGCGTCTTGCGCCCCTTGCCGGTGAGCACCAGCACCGGGCGCGCGCCGGCTGCCGCAGCGGCCTCGAGGTCGCGGCGCGCATCGCCGACCATATGCGTCTCCTCCAGCGCCACGTTGAAGCGGCGCGCCACCTCGAGCAGCATGCCGGGCTGCGGCTTGCGGCACTCGCAGCGCGCGTCGGCGGCATGCGGGCAGAAGAAGAAGGCGTCGATCCTGCCCCCGACCTGTGAGGCCGAGCGCTGCAGCAGGTCGTGGATGGCGAAGACCGTCTGGGTGTCGAACAGGCCGCGGGCGATCCCCGACTGGTTGGTCGCCACCACCACGCGGTAACCTGCCTGGGTCAGCCGCCCGATCGCCTCCAGGCTGCCCTTGATGGGGCGCCACTCCGCCGGCGACTTGATGTAGTCGTCGCTGTCGTGGTTGATCGTGCCGTCTCGATCCAGGATTACGAGCTTCACGGCAGGATGATGAGCTTCATTTCGCCAGCTTGGAGAGATCGGCGACGCGGTTCATCGACCCGTGCAGCGTGCCGAGGAAGCCGATGCGGTTGGCGCGCACGCGCGGGTCATCGTCCATCACCATGACCTTGTCGAAGAAGGCGTCGACCGGCGCCTTGAGCGACGCGAGCGCCTTCAGCGCGCCGGTGTAGTCGAGATTTTCAAAGGCCTTCTCCACCTGGGGCTTGAGAGAGCCGAAGGTGGAAGCGAGCGTCTTCTCTTCGGGCTGCGTCATGAGCGCGGCATCGAATCCGTCGGGCACGGCGCCCGCCTGCTTGAGGATGTTGCCGATGCGCTTGTTCGCCGCGGCGAGGCTCTCGGCCTCGGCGAGCGACGAGAAGGCGCGCACCGCTTCGAGCTGCCTGGGCACCAGGTCGAGGCGCGCGGGCTTCTGGCACAGCACGGATTCGACCTCGTTGGCCGAGTAGCCACGCTCCTCGAAGTAGCCGCGCGCGCGCTCGAAAATGAAGTTCCGCAACGTCTCGTCTCCGGCAAGAAAGTCTTTCATGTTCAAAGGCAGCTCACGCTCGACGAGAATGCGGACCACGCCCAGCGCGGCGCGGCGCAGGCCGAAAGGGTCTCGCTCCCCGGTGGGGGCCTGGCCGACGCCAAAGAGCCTGGTGAGCGCGTCGAGCTTGTCGGCGAGCGCCACCGCGCAGGCAACCGGATGATCCGGCAGCGCGTCGCCGGCAAAGCGCGGCCGGTAGTGCGCCTCGATGGCATCGGCGACCTCGCGCGGCTCGCCGTCATGCAGGGCATAGTAGCGGCCCATCACGCCCTGCAGCTCCGGGAACTCGCCCACCATGCCGGTCACGAGGTCGGCCTTGGAGAGCCACGCCGCGCGCTCCGCGGCTGCCGCGTCGGCGCCGAGAGCCCGGGCGATCTTTCCCGAGAGGAGCTGGACGCGCTCCACGCGCTCCAGCTGGGTGCCGAGCTTGCCGTGGTAGACGACCTTGGCGAGCTGCGGCACGCGCTCTTCCAGCCGGCGCTCGCGGTCCCGATTGTAGAAGAAGCGCGCGTCTTCCAGGCGCGGCCGGACGACGCGCTCGTTGCCGGCAACGATGTTGCGCGGATCGGCGACCTTCATGTTGGAGACGATGAGGAAGCCCGGCAGCAGTCTCCCGGCCCGGTCGAAGAGCGGGAAGTACTTCTGGTTCTGTCGCATCGTGAGGATCAGGCACTCGGGCGGCACCTCGAGGAACGCCGGGTCGAAGTCGCCGGCATACACCTGCGGGTACTCGACCAGAGCCGTCACCTCGTCGAGCAGGTCGCCGTAGGTGCCAAGCGTCGCCTGGCGGCGCTCGGCCTCCGCCTTGAGCTGCCGCTCGATTTCGGCGCGACGCGCGGCGAAGTCGGCGATCACCATGCCGTCTTCGCGCAGCTTCGCCTCGTACTCTTCCGCGCTCGCCAGCACGATTTCGTGCTTGCCCATGAAGCGGTGGCCGCGCGTGCGATTCCCCGATTCGAGCCCGAGCACATGACCGGGGACGACCTTCCGCCCGTGCAGCATGACGAGCCCATGCACTGGGCGCACGAATTGAACGTCCCCGGCGCCC
>JAQSVY010000013.1 GCA_029266935.1 Burkholderiales bacterium | reverse complement strand
CCGGCGAAATCCCTTTCGCCTGCAGATCGTGGCGGATCCTCGCCGGGCCGAATTTGCGCGCGAGGACATGCGCGCGCTGCTCGGCGAAGCGCTCGTTGGAGAGCTGCTTCTTCTCCTCCAGCTGGTCGAGCAGGGCTTGCAGCTGCCCCGCGCTTTCGGCGTGCGGGGCGAGCTTGCGCTCGAGCTCGGCGCGCGAATGCTCGCGCCGCGCGAGATGCCTTAGTGCCCGCGCCTTGAGCTCAACCGCGCTTTCTGGTGGGTAGTTGCTCAACTTTCTTGTCTTCCGCCTTGTCCTCGACGGCATTGGCGGTGGGCGCGGCGACGCCGGCCTTCTCGCGGATGCGCGCCTCGATCTCGCGCGCGAGCGCCGGGTTCTCCTTCAGGAACTCGCGCGAGTTGTCCTTGCCCTGGCCGAGCCGGTCGCTGTTGTAGATGTACCAGGCGCCGGACTTCTCGAGCACGCCGAGGTTGACGCCGGTCTCCAGCACTTCGCCCTCGCGCGAGATGCCTTCGCCGTACAGGATGTCGAACTCCGCCTGCCTGAAGGGCGGCGCCACCTTGTTCTTCACCACCTTGACGCGCGTCTCGGAGCCGATCACCTCGTCGCCCTTCTTGATCGAGCCGATGCGCCGGATATCCATGCGCACCGAGGCGTAGAACTTCAGCGCGTTACCACCCGTGGTGGTCTCGGGGTTGCCGAACATGACGCCAATCTTCATGCGGATCTGGTTGATGAAGATCACGAGCGTGTTAGTGCGCTTGATGTTGCCAGTGAGCTTGCGCAGCGCCTGGCTCATCAGGCGCGCCTGCAGGCCCATCTGCGGCTCGCCCATTTCGCCCTCGATCTCGGCCTTGGGCGTGAGCGCCGCCACCGAGTCGATGACGATCACATCGACCGCGCCCGAGCGCACCAGCATGTCGGCGATCTCGAGCGCCTGCTCGCCGGTGTCGGGCTGGGAAATGAGCAAGTCTTCGGTCTTCACGCCGAGCTTGGCGGCGTACGAAATGTCGAGCGCATTCTCGGCGTCGATGAATGCCGCCGTGCCGCCGACTTTCTGCATCTCCGCGATGACCTGCAGCGTGAGGGTGGTCTTGCCCGAGGACTCGGGGCCGTAGATCTCGACCACCCGGCCACGCGGCAGGCCGCCGACGCCGAGCGCCAGATCTAGGCCGAGCGACCCGGTGGACACCACCTCGATGTCCTTGATCGCGGCGTCGTCCATCTTCATGATCGAGCCCTTGCCGAACTGCTTCTCGATCTGCGAGAGCGCCGCCGCGAGGGCCTTGGATTTGTTATCGTCCATTGCTGTACCTCTTTTAGGTTGTCGGCATCTACGGCAGGCGATAAAGGCACTGGGCCAACACCGGATACTGTATAAACGCTCAGTATTCTGGGCCGGTTGACCGAGCCCTGTCAACTCGCGAAAAAATCCTTAGGAGACAGAACGATGGCGAAAGTTGCGTTCCTCGGCCTCGGCGTCATGGGCTACCCAATGGCCGGCCACCTGCTGACGAAGGGCGGTCACGAAGTCACGGTCTATAACCGCACGCCCGCCAAGGCGGACCAATGGGTCAAGGAGTACGGCGGCAAGTCCGCCCCGAGCCCGCGCGAAGCGGCCAAAAACTGCGATTTCGTCATGATCTGCGTGGGCAACGACGACGACCTGCGTTCGGTCGTCTACGGAGACAATGGCGCCCTCGCCGGCATGAAGAAGGGCTCCGTCCTCGTCGACCATACGACGGCCTCGGCGATCGCGGCGAGGGAAATCCACGAAAAGGCGAAATCTCTCGGCGTGGGGTTCATCGACGCGCCGGTATCCGGGGGTCAGGCCGGCGCGCAGAACGGCCAGCTCGGCATCATGTGCGGCGGCGAGCCGGCCGACTTCGAGAACGCGAAACCGGTGATCGACATTTACGCCAAACTCGCCGCGCTGATCGGCGGGCCGGGTTCGGGGCAGCTTACCAAGATGGTGAACCAGATCTGCATAGCCGGCCTCGCCCAGGCGCTCGCCGAAGGCCTGTCTTTCGCCAGACGCAGCAACCTCGACCTGGAGAAGGTCATCTCGGTGATCTCCAAGGGCGCGGCGCAATCCTGGCAGATGGAGAACCGCTGGAAGCCGATGAGCGATCTCAAGGCGGAGGGCTTCGGCTTCGCCATCGAATGGATGCGCAAGGACCTCGGCATCTGCCTGGGCGAAGCGAAGAAGAACGGCGCCCGGCTGCCGGTGACGGCGCTGGTGGACCAGTTCTACTCCCACCTGGAGGCGCGCGGGGGCAAGCGCTGGGACAGCACCTCCGCGCTGATCCAGCTGCTGCTGAAGGACTAGCCTTGGCGGGCGCGGCCGCGAGGGCTGCTTAGCGGCGCGCCGCGGCGAGCGCCGGCATCACTAGGCTGCGCAGCTGGAAGCGCTCGTCGGCGCGGAAGAGGAAGGTCTCGAGGAAGGTGACGCAGCCCGGGCCCTCCAGCACGCCGGGCGCGGGCGCCGGAAACGGCGCCGCGCGCGCGATGCTTTCCAGGGCGCGCGTTTCGAGGTGCTTGAAGCCGTTCGAGCGATAGACGGCGATGCCGACGGGGTTGCCGGCGCGGTCGATGGTGATCTCGAGCACCACGACCGACTTCAGCATGTCCGGCACCGGATCGGCGTAGACCTCCGCGTTGCGCAGCCAGATCTCGCTCGCCACCCGCGCCTTGTAGGCCTCCACATCGCCCGGCACGGGCAGCTGCGGCGCGGGGACATCGCCCGGCACGGGCGGAGGCGGCGCGGGGACGGCGACCGGCGCCACCGCTGGCGGCGGCGGGGGCGACACCGCGACTTTGCTCTGCGGCGCGCAGGCCGAGAGCAGCAGCACGGCGATCAATCCCAAGGCAACTTTCAGCTTGTCGTTCCCTTCCGGCTCGCATCATAGCTTGCGCAGCCGCCAGGTCGCCAACGGTCCGAAAAGCGCGCCCAGGCCGAGCGTGGACCAGGCGATGCCCCAGGCAAAGGCGTCGCCCGACGTGCGCTCACCGCCGGCGAGGTCGAGCGCCCAGCCGAAGACGACCGGGCTCACCACCCCGGCGCCAAAGCCGACCACCGAGCGAACCGCATAGGCGACGCCGAGGTAGTGCGGCGGCGCACTCTCGGCGAGCACCGTCGAGTGCGTCGCCGAATCCGCGATGCCGGCGAAGTTGTAGAGGCAGGCGATCACCACCAGCACCGCGATCGGCGCGGCGATCAGCCAGCCGATGGAGAAGGAGAGCGCGAGGCTCACGCACGACCAGGTGAGGATCGTCTGCGTGCGGCCCCAGCGGTCGGCCATGGTGCCACCGGTGATCGAGCCGCCAATGTTGGCGACATAGGTGAGCGCGGAGAACATGAGCGCCAGGGCGGCGGGGTTCTCATGGCCATGGAACACGAAGGCGGCAGTGAGAAATGCCGGCAGCCAGGCCCACAACCCGAGCAGCTCCCAGTTGTGGGAGGTGTAGCCCCAGATCGACAGCATGCTCTTGCGATTGCGCACCACGGCGGGAATCGCTGCGAGGATCGACTCTCCCGCAGGCCGCGGGTGCACGGTATTCGCGGTGCCCCGCAAAGCAAGCAGGCCCGTGAGCCACGCCGCAAGCGGGAGCACCGCGACGACTCCCAGCGCGCCGCGCCAGCCGGTGAACTGCAGCGCCATGCCGGCGATGCCGAGGCAAAGCGCATAGCCGGCGCTCGACGCAGCGATGAGATAGCCCATGGCGCGGCCGCGCCGTGAGCGCTCGACGTGATCGTTGATGAGCGCGAGTGCCGGCGTATAGCTGCCACCCTGGCAAAGCCCGGTGAGCGCATGCAACCAGAACGCCGACCAGAAGTCGTCAGCAAACGCGACGAACACGAACGGCGCGAGCCAGGCCGCGACGCCGGTCGTGATATAGGCGCGCTTCGCGCCGAAGTGATCGGCGATGAAGCCGACCAGGAAGAGCGAGGTGAGATAGCCGAGATGGAAGGCGGCCTGGATCGTGCCGGCCTCGCGCCCCGACAGTCCCCAGGCGGCCTGGGTCAGCGGCAGCACCGCGGAATAGGCGACGAACCAGCTCGCCGCCAGGACCCGGCTCGAGCACAGCGCAGCGAGCCAGGCGCCCGAGCCCGGGATCAAGCCACGGCTTGCGCCAGGCGCACGGGAATGCGGCGCGGCCCGAAGGGGCGGCCGAACTTCTCGAAGCGACCCGCGAGGCGGGTGCCGCAGAACTTGCAGGCGCCGTGCTCATCGACGTGATACGCGCCGATGCGGTACCAATCGCGCTCGATGAGCATGCTCTCGCAGGAGGGACAGTACGTCGAGCCGCCGCGCGCGTCGTGCACGTTGCCGGTGTAAACGTAGTTCAGCCCGGCGAGCTGCGCGATCTCTCGCGCCCGGGTCAGCGTGCCGGGGGCCGTCGCGGCGACGTCGGTCATCCTCCAGTCGGGATGGAAGGCGCTGAAGTGCAGCGGTACATCCGCGCCGAGGTTGTCGCGGATCCACTGGCACTCGGCATGGATCTCCTCGTCGGAGTCGTTCTTCCCGGGAATGAGCAGCGTCGTGATCTCCGTCCACACATTCGTCTCCTTGACGAGGTAGACGAGCGTGTCGAGCACCGGCTGCAGGCGCCCGCCGCAGACGCGATGGTAGAAGTCGTCGGTGAAAGCCTTCAGGTCGACGTTTGCCGCATCCATCTTCGCGTAGAACTCGCGTCGAGGCTCGGCGTGGATGTAGCCCGCAGTCACCGCGACAGCCTGCACGCCCTTCTCATGACAGGCATCGGCGATGTCCATCGCGTACTCGGCGAAGATCACCGGATCGTTATAGGTGAAGGCGACCGACTTGCAGGCGAGGCGCACCGCGGCATCGGCGATTGCCTGCGGCGACGCCTCGTCCTGCAGCCGGTCCATCTCGCGGGACTTGGAGATGTCCCAGTTCTGACAGAACTTGCAGGCCAGGTTGCACCCCGCGGTGCCGAAAGACAGGATGCTCGTGCCGGGATAGAAGTGGTTGAGCGGCTTCTTTTCCACCGGGTCGACGCAGAAGCCGGAGGAGCGGCCGTAGGTGGTGAGCACCATGGCGTCGCCTTCGCGCTGGCGCACGAAGCACAGACCTCGCTGGCCTTCGTGCAGCCGGCAATCGCGCGGGCACAGGTCACACTGGACGCGCCCGTCGGGGAGCCGGTGCCACCAGCGGGCCGGGCCCATTTCCCCTTTCACTCCGACCACTTGATCACCCGGTAGCGGGACACGCGGCAGCGCGCGAGACGCTCATCGCGGGCGAGGCCGGCTTTCTTCGCCAGCTCGCGCATGAAGTGCCTTGGCTCTGGCAGCGCGTCCCAGACCTGGGGAAGGAAAGTGCCGCGCCTGCCGGCACTTTCGAGTATGACGCCGTCCTCGCCGGGGCAAAGCTGCGCGAGTAGGGCGTCCTCGTCGGCGAAGCGCAGCGGCTTGGGCGCGGACAGCAGGGATACCTCCACCTGACACTGCAGCCATTCCTGCCCGGTGAGCGCACCGAAGCGCGGATCGCGGAAGGCCGCGCCGCGCGCATTCTCGGCGACATCGGTGCCCAGGGGCCGCACCGCCTCGAGGCTGCCGATGCAGCCGCGCAGGCTGCCTGCGCACATCAGCGTGACGAAGCTCGCGCCGGCCTGGGCGAGCCAGCGTTCTTCCGGCGCCACCATGGTCTTCTTATTTATCTCGGCTTCGATCGACCCGCGCGCGATGGAGAGCAGCGTGCTGCCGGCGTCTGCCTGCGACACGCCTTCGCCCTGGCGCAACGCCAGCGCAGCGTAGCCGACCACCCGCCCCTTGCCGCCGGCGGTATCCGCCGAGTTGCACGCGGCGAGCAGCTGGACGGACATCTGCCTTTTCTTCGCCACCGACAGCAGGCCGTTAAGCGGTGTCGCGCCGCACGCCTCCTCATGGTCAATGTCGGTGGCGAAGCTGCGCACCCGCTCGAGGGTCGCGCCGTCGATCCTCTTCGCCTCGCCGTACGGGTGATAGTGCGACAGGTCGGTGGAGACGACGATCAGCGTTTCGGGCCCGCCCCAGAGCCGCTCGATCACCTCGGCGACTTCCCTCACGCTGGCCGTGCCGACGGCGAACGGCACGAGCGTGAAGGCGCCCAGCACCTTCTGCAGGAACGGCAGCTGCACTTCCAGGCAATGCTCCGGTGCATGCGCGGCATCGCTCGTGACGACCTGCGGCATGTCCTGCACCGTCCGCAGCGCCTCGCGATCGACGGGCACGTTCCCCAGCGGCGTGGCAAATGCGTCGGCTCCCGGAGCGGCAAGGCCGCGCACCGGCACCCGGTGCACGGGCCCGAGCAGGATCACCCGGCTGACGATGCCACGCGCCGGCGCGAGCTCGTCATAGGCGCGCGCGGCGATCTCGCCCGAATAGACGTATCCCGCGTGCGGCACGATCAGAGCCTTCGGGAACCCCAGCCGCGGCTCGAGATGTGGTACGCCGCCGAGGAGATCATCGAGCTCCACGGTGAGCGCGCGCGGCTCGCCCGGATAGAACGTGCCCGCCACTGCGGGCGGTCGGATAGACGCCATGCTGCTATATTGGGCCGGCCTCAGCGAGCGTCAAGGGCTTCCAGCACTCCCTGCAAAGCACGGACCACCGACTGGCGGCGCACGCTCTCGCGGTCGCCGCGGAGGTTGCAGGTCTCGCTGCGCAGCTCGCCGGCCTTGCCCGCCCAGGCGAAGCACACCATGCCGACGGGCTTCTCGGCGCTGCCGCCGCCGGGCCCCGCGATACCGGTTACCGCGAGCGCCAGCGTGCCGCGGCTGCGCTCGAGCGCGCCCCGCGCCATCTCTCGCGCCGTCTCCTCGCTGACCGCGCCATACTGCGACAGCGTTTCCGCACGAACGCCGAGCACCTCGCGCTTGGCGTCGTCGGAGTAGGTCACGAAGCCGCGCTCGAACCATTCCGAGGAGCCGGCGACCGAGGTCAACGCCTGCGCCACCCAGCCGCCGGTGCAAGACTCCGCGGTCACGAGCATCGCCCCGGCGGCCTTCAGCCGCTCGCCCACCGTGCGCGAGAGCTTCTGCATCAGGCGAGCAGCCGCCTGGCGAGCGCGAGCACGAGCAGCGCGTATCCGGCCGCCACCAGGTCGTCGAACATCACGCCGAAGCCGCCGCGCAAGCGTCGCTCGAGCCAGCGGATCGGCGGCGGCTTGGCGATATCGAAGAGGCGGAAAGCGACGAAGCCGGCCGCCTGCCAGGAGAGCTCGCGCGGCAGGATCGCCAGGATGAGCAGGAACGCCACCATCTCGTCCCACACCATCGCGCCGTGGTCGGCAACGCCCATGCGTGCGCCGGTGACGCCGCAGCACCAGATGCCGACGAGGAAAAGAATCGCGACCAGCGCAAGCATTGCCGCGGGCGGCACGCTGCCGGCGAGCAGCCAGCCCACGGGCCAGGCGGCCAGTGTGCCCGCCGTACCGGGGCCGAAACGCACGAGTCCTGCGCCGAAGCCGAACGCGAGCACGTGCGCCGGATGGGAGAAAGCGAACGCGCTACCAGGATGGACGGCCATCATGCCGGCGGGAAGTGGTCGAAGCCGCGGCGGTAGTCCATGGGCTGGTTGCGTTCGTTGAGCACGACGAGGCGTGGCTCGCCCGCCTGGATCGTGCCGATGCGGGCGAGGGGCAGATGGAGCTCGGCCGAGAGCGCCTCGATCTCCGTGCGCCGCTCGAGCGCTGCGGTGAAGGCGAGCTCATAGTCGTCGCCACCGGACAGCACGCAGTTTTCTTCAAGTTCCCGGTTCTGGATGGTGGAGAAAGCGCTGGAGCGAGGCAGCTTTGCGTAGTGCACTTCCGCACTGACCTGGGAGCGCTCGAGGATGTGCCCCAGGTCGCTCGTCAGACCGTCGGAGACGTCGATGGCGGCGTGCGCAAGGCCGCGCAGCCGCTCGCCCAGATCGACGCGCGGCTCCGGCCGGTGCAGGCGAGCCGCCGCCGCTGCAATGCGAGGACGAGCGAGGCCGAGTGCCGCGCCGCCGAGCTCACCCGACACCCAGATATCGTCGCCCGGGCGGGCGCCGGCGCGAAAGAGCGCCATGCCCGCCGGCACTTCGCCGATGGCGGTGACGGTGATCGTGCGCAGGGGCGCGCGCGTCGTATCGCCGCCCACGAGCTCCACACCGTAGCGCTCGGCAAGCGCAAAGAAGCCCGCCGAGAACGGCTCCAGCCAGGCGGCGTCCGCGGCAGGCAGGGCGATCGCGAGCAGTGCCCAGCGCGGCGCGGCGCCCATCGCGGCCAGATCGGAAAGGTTGACCGCCAAGGCCTTGTGCCCCAGCGAGCGCGGGTCCGCATCGGGCAGGAAGTGCCTGCCCTGGACCAGCATGTCGCTGGTCAGCGCGAGCTCGAGGCCGGCATCGGGCCGCAGCAGCGCGCAGTCATCGCCCACCCCCATGAGCGCCCGCTTGGGCGGGCGATCAAAGAAGCGCCGGATGATTTCGAACTCGTTCAGGCGTTGTGGCGCGAGCGGGCGAACTCTTCGGGCCGCAGCTGTGCCGCGATCTTCTCGAGCACGCCGTTGACGAAGCGGTAGCCCTCCGCGGCGCCGAAGCTCTTGCCGAGCTCGACGGCCTCGTTGAGAACCACCTTGAACGGGGTCATGGGGTGCGCGGCCAGCTCCAGCGCGCCGATATAGAGGATGGCGCGCTCAACCGGCGAGAGCCGCGCGAACTCGCGGTCGAGGTGCGGCGAGATCAGCGCCTCGAGCTCCACCGCGCGGTCGCGCACGCCGGAAACGATTGACTCGAACAGCGCGAGATCGCCGCGCTCCTCGCCCTCCAGACCCCGCGCCTCCTCGTCCGGATCGGCGCCGGAGAGCTGCCAGGCGTACAGCGCCTGCAGCGCGCTCTCGCGCGCCTGTCGCCTAGCGTTCTTCACACAACCTCGCCTTGAGCTTGGCCATTTCAAGCGCCACCTGCACCGCCTCGGCGCCCTTGGCAAGGCGCGCCTTCGCTTGCGCTTCGTCGTCGGTGGTGAGGATGCCGTTCGCGACCGGCAAACCGAACTCGAGCGCCACGTCCATCAATCCGCGCGCGGATTCGTTCGCCACCACCTCGAAGTGGTAGGTGTCGCCGCGGATGACGGCGCCGATCGCCACCAGCGCGTCGAAGCGGCCGGACTGCGCCATCCATTGCAGGGCGAGCGGGATCTCGAGCGCGCCGGGCACGCTGAGGACGACCGGCTCGACACCGAGCTTGCGCGCCGCCGCGCGCGCTTGTTCGAGGAGCCCGGCGGCGATCCGCTCGTTGAACCGGCTGGCGACGATGCCCAGGCGCATCGCGCTCGTTCAGCGCCGCGGCAGTTCGGCGTAGCCGGTGACTTCGAGCCCGAAGCCCGCCATGCTCGGCATCTTGCGCGGCGCCGCCATGAGGCGCATGCGGCCGACGCCCAAGTCGCGCAAGATCTGCGCGCCGATGCCGTACAGGCGCAGGTCCATGCTGCGTCCCGCGCGCGGCACCCGGGCATCCCCGAGCTGCGCGAGGAGCGCGTCGCTCGTCTGTTCGCAGTTGAGCAGCACCATGACGCCGGTGCCGGCCTGGCGGATCGCCGCCAGCGCCTCGCCCACGCCCCACGAGTGGGTGCCGGGCATGGCGTCTAGGAGGTCGAGCAGGGACAGCGGCTCGTGCACCCGTACGAGGGTTTCCCGGGTTTTCTCCGGCGCGCCGAGCATCAGCGCCAGATGCACCGAATCGAGCGCCAGGTCGCGATACGCCACCAGCCGGAAGCTGCCCCAGGGGGTGAGCACCTGACGCTCGTGCGTACGCTGCACCAGCGATTCGTTGCGGCTGCGGTACTCGATCAGGTCGGCGATGGTGCCGATCTTCAGCCCATGCGCGGCGGCGAACTCGACGAGGTCCGGCAGCCGCGCCATGGTGCCGTCGTCGCGCATGATCTCGCACAGCACCGCCGCCGGCGTCAGGCCGGCGAGGCGGGCGAGGTCGCAGCACGCTTCGGTATGCCCGGCGCGAACCAGCACGCCGCCCGGATGCGCGATCAGCGGAAAGACGTGCCCCGGCTGCACGATGTCTTCCGCTCTTGCGCTCGCCGACGACGCAATCCTGATGGTCAGGGCGCGGTCGTGGGCCGAGATCCCCGTGGCGATGCCTTCGGCAGCCTCGATGGAGACGGTGAAATTGGTGCCATGCCGCGAGCGGTTCTGCTCCACCATCGGGCGCAGGCCGAGCCGCTGCGCGTGCTCCTCGGTGATCGGCATGCAGATCAGGCCGCGGCCGTGCTTGGCGAGGAAGTTGACTTTCTCAGGGGTGACGAACTCGGCGGCGAAGACGAGGTCGCCCTCGTTCTCGCGGTCCTCGTCGTCGACGAGGATGACGATCTCGCCGGCGCGAATCGCGGCGACGATCTCGGTACTCGGGCTGATGGCAGCGGCCTCTCTGCGCATGGCCCGATTTTAAGCCGCTTTTGCGCCTATTCCTGCGCTTCGGTTTCGGCGCCGCCGGTCTTCTCGCGGATGCGTGCCGACTTGCCCGAGCGAGCGCGCAGGTAGTAGAGCTTTGCGCGGCGCACGTCGCCTTTGCGCTTCACCTCGATCGAGGCGATGAGCGGTGAGTACGTCTGGAAGGTCCGCTCCACGCCCTCCCCCGAGGAGATCTTGCGCACGATGAACGAGGAGTTGAGCCCGCGGTTGCGCTTGGCGATCACCATGCCCTCGAAGGCCTGCACGCGCTTTCGCTCGCCCTCGACCACGTTGACGCTCACCACCACGGTGTCGCCAGCCGAGAACTGCGGGATGTTTCTCGCCAGCCGCTTGATTTCTTCCTGCTCGATCGTCCGGATCAGGTCCATGTCAGCCTCGTTTCACCTTCGGTGTTCGTATTGGAACTCCTTCAACAGCCGCTTTTCCTCGTCGTTCAACTGCCGAACCGTCAGCAGCTCGGGCCGCCGCAGCCACGTGCGCCCAAGCGACTGCTTCAGCCGCCAGCGCCGGATCTGCTCGTGGTGCCCCGACAGCAGCACCTCCGGCACCCTCATGCCCTGCGCCCCTTCCGGCCACACCTCGGGCCGGGTGTATTGCGGGCAATCGAGCAGTCCACCGGCAAACGACTCCTCGAGCGCCGACTGCGCGTCGCCGAGCGCCCCCGGCAGCTGCCGCACCACCGCGTCGATCAGCACCATCGCCGCCAGCTCGCCGCCGGAGAGCACGAAGTCGCCGAGCGACAACTCCTCGTCCACGCGGCGCTCCAGAAGCCGCTCGTCGACGCCTTCGTAGCGTCCGCACAGCAGCGTCAGCGCGCCTTCCTTCGCCAACGCCATCACCCGGGCGTGGTCGAGGCGCCTTCCCTGCGGCGACAGATACAGTACCCTGCCGCCGCCCGCATCCCGCGCCGCATCGAGCGCCCGCTCGAGCGGCTCGGCCAGCATCACCATGCCCGGCCCGCCGCCATATGGCCGATCATCCACGGTGCGGTAGTTATCGGTCGTGAAATCGCGAGGATTCCACGTCGCCAGCCGCCACAGCCCCGCTTCCAGCGCGCGGCCGGTAATGCCGCTCCTTGCCACCGCCGAGAGCATCTCGGGGAACAGGGTCACGACATCGAAGCGGATCACCAGTCCGCCCCCCATTCCACGTGGATCTTCCTCTCGGCGAGGTCCACTCCTTTCACCACCGTCGCCACCCACGGCAGCAGCCGCGTCACCTCGCCGGCCACCACCTCCATCACGTCCTGCGCGCCGTTCGTGAACAGCCGCTTCACCACGCCGAGCGGCTCTCCCTTCTCGTTCACCACCGCCAGCCCGACCAGGTCCGCCAGGTAGTAGTGCCCCGCCTCCAGCTCCGGGAGCGCCTCGCGGCGCACCGAGACCGTCGATCCTTTCAGCGCCAGCGCCTGTTCGCGCGTGTCGATGCCCGCCGCCCTGCCCACCACCGTCGCGCCGTGCATCCTCGCCTCCACCACCCGGTAGGGGCGCTCGCCGAGCCACCATTCCGGCGCGCGGGCTAAGGTCTCCTGGACGCCCCGCTCGGGCGAGAGCTTCAGCCAGCCGCGCACGCCATATGCCCCGGCGACGCGGCCCATCGCGATCAGGTCCTCAGGCGGCCTTCTTCGCAAACTGCCGAACGAGTCGCGCCGCGGTATCGGACAGCTGGGCGCCCTTGCCCCTCCAGTGCTTCACCCGCTCCATGTTGACGCGCAGCGCCTCGCGCCCCTGCGGCGCCTTGGGATCATAGAAGCCCGTAGAACGGCCGTTTGTTGGCGCCGCCGCGCTGCAGTCGAATAACCACCATTGGGAATACCCCGCAAACCGCGAAAAGCCGCGGATTATACTTCAGAATACTCACCCGGGGAGGGAGGAATGCTGCGCGCGCTGCGCGAGATCGAAGGCGGCCTGAAGCTGTCGCTCAACGTGGTCGGCCGCATGGGCCGGCTGCGGCGCGCGCCGATCCGCGAGTCGTTCCTGCGCCAGGTGTACTTCACCGGGGTCACCGCGGCGACGGGCGTCGTCCTGCGCGCCTCCGTGCTCGGCGTGCTGATCATCGCCATCACCATGGATGTCCTCGACGCCGACACCGATCTGGCGGTCAAGATCCTGCTCCTGCTCGTCTTCCGCGAGATCGGGCCGCTCGCCGCGGCGGTGGTGGTGATCCTGCGCACCGGCACCGCCATCTCCGCCGAGGTGGCGATGATGCGCATCTCGGGCCAGACGCGCGCCCTGCGCCATCTCGGGATCGACCTCTACGACTACATCGTGGTGCCGCGCGTGGCGGGCGTGATGCTGGCCACGGTGGTGCTGACCTTCTATGTCCAGTTCCTCGCAGTGCTGGGCGGCCTTCTCTTCAGCCCGCTCATCATCGACGCCACGTTCATGGAGCTCGCCGGCCGCTTCTCCGCGCTCTTCGCCCCCGTCGACTTCTTCTATTCCACCATCAAGGCGCTGCTCTTCGGCTTCGCCATCGCGGCGTGCTGCTGCTACCACGGCCTCAACCCGCCCAACCTGACGCAGAACGCGGTGCCGCAGGTGGTGACCCGCGCGGTCACGCAGAGCGCGATGCTGACGCTCGGCATCAACGCCGTCTTCGCCTACATCGTCTTCGGCATCCTGTTCTTCGGACTGGTGACCGCCAAGGTATGAGCGCCGCCTTGCGCTACTCGCTGCAGCAGCCCGGGACGCCCGGGTTCGTGCTCGAGGTGCCGCAGGGCGGCGTGACGCGGGCGCACCTGCCCGATCCGCAGTCGAAGGCGCGCTTCATCGCCGCCGTTGCCAAGGCGCGCTGCGGCGAGGGGGAGGCGCTCGAACTGCTCGGGGAGCAGGTGGACGCTATCGGCAGCGCCGCGCGCGCGCGCCTGCTGCGGCGCGTGGGCGTGCTCAGCCCCAGCGTCGCGCTCATCACCAACCTCAACGCCTGGGAGAACATCTCGCTTCCCGCCGCCTATCACGGCAGCCCGGCGCCCGAGCGGGTCGCCGAGATCACCCAGGAAGTGCTGCCCGCCCTGGTCGACGAGCCGCTCGCGCTGCTCGCCCGCCTGCCCGAGCAGCTGAACACGCTGCAGCGCCGCGTGGTGGCGTTCGTGCGGCTGCTGGTCGTCGGCCCCGAGCTCGCGGTCATCGACGGCGTCGACGAAGGCCTCAGCCGCGACGAATGCGCCTGCGTGGCGCGCTTCGAAACCGAATACCGGGCCCGCCATCCGTCGGGCACGCTGCTCTCAAGCAGGGCTGGTTCGTGCACCAGACCACGGTGCATTTCGTGACCCCCAACGCGCTGGGCATCAACCAGGGAATGCCGGTCAAGCTCTATGGCTACAGCGTCGGCTCGGTGAAGCAGCTGGGCCTCGCCGCCGAGGGGGTCGAGGTGCAGCTCGCGATCGCCACCGACCACCTGTGGCGCATCCCGAAGGGATCGCAGGCGCGCTTCGCGCGCGAGGCGAGCGTGGTGGGCGCGAGCTCGATCGAGATCATGCCGGCCAAGTCCGGCGCGCCGCTCGTCGAGGGCGACCGGCTTGCGTTCGAGCGCAGCCGCACCATCTCCGAGATCATGGACGAGATCCGCCGCCAGACGGTGCCCGCCTTCAACGAGCTGAAGCAGGTGCTCTCGCAGCTCAACCGCTCGAGCGAGGACGTGTCGGTGCTGCTGGCCGCGCTGCGCGCGGAGGCCGAGCGGCTGCCCGCCACCCACCAGGCGCTGAACGAGCTGCTGAAGAACGGCGCGCGTACCACCGCCGAGGTTGGCCGCGAAGCCACTGCCACGCTCGGCGCCGCGCGGCGTGCGAGCGAGAGCGCGCAGCGCGCCACCGATCAGATCGGGCAGGCGGTGCCCGAGCTCGCGGCGAAGCTCTCGAGCACGCTCGAGTCGATCGACTCGGCCGCCGGACAGCTGCGCCGCACCGGCCAGGAGGCCCAGGACGTGCTCAAGCGCACGCAGCCCGTGGTGGAGCGCGGCGAGACGGCGCTGCGCGAGGCGGGCGAGGTAATCGGTGCGGCGAAGCGCGTCTGGCCGCTCAGCGGCTCGTTCGAGCAGCCCGCAGAGGCCGCCCTCGCCATCGACAGCTTCGACGCTTACCCCGGGCGCAAGTGACGCACACGCTCCGCCTCGCGGTCTTGCTTGCCTCGCTGTGCGCGGGCTGCGCGGGCCGGCCGCAGCCGGCGCCGCCACCGGCCCAGGAGCGCATCGCCGAGGCCGCCGCGCGCGGCGCGGCGCTCGCGCGCGCCGGCGACAACGCCGCCGCCGCGCTCAGGTTCCAGGAGGCGCTGCGCATCGCCCGCACCATCGAGGACGCCGACGCGGTCGGGGCGAACGCCATTTCGCTCTCCATCGTCTACCAGCGCCTCGGCCATCACGCGGCGGCGCGCTCGGCGCTCGCGGTGGTGCTCGACGCGCAGGCGGGCCGCTTCCCGGAACGGCGCGTGCTGCAGGCGGAGCTTCGCCAGGCGATCCTCGCGCTCGCCGCCACCGACACCCGGGATGCCGCGGCGTACGCGCAGCGCGCGTGGGAGCGCTGCCAGCGCCTGGGCTGCGAGCTCGCGGCCACGATTCTCAACGTCCAGTCAAATGCCGCGCTCGACGGCGCAGATGCCGCGGCCGCGCTTCGCCTCGCCCAGGCGGCCGAATCGTCGGCACGCGGCCGCGCCGACCGGGCAGAGACCGCCAATGCGCTGCGCAACATCGGCCGCGCGCGCGCACGGCTGGGCGACCCCGCGGGCGCGATCCCGGCCCTCGAGCAGGCGCTGGAAATCGACCGCGCGCTGGCCGATCCGCGCAAGATCCTCGCCGACCTCGCCGAGCTCGAGCGCGCGAGCGCCGCCAAGGGCGACGCACAGGCCGCGCGCGGCTACTCGGAGCGAGCCCTCGCCATCAGCCGCGCGGCCCGCAACGGCGCCGGCGGGGAAGAGACCGAAGTCCAGCTGCGGCTGCGCTAGCCGGGAGTCAGCTGCGCTCGCACACGGCGGTCCAGACGCCGTCGACGCATTCGATCTCCTGCACCAGCGAGGCGCCGAACTGCAGCAGCTCCCGCACCTTGGCTTCCACCACCTCGCGGGTCGGTCCCGAGACGATGCTCTTCAGGCCGAACTGCTCGACGCTCACGCGCACGGCGTGACGACGATTCTCGCAGGTGGCCATCCAGCGCGCGCCGACCATGGTGGGCTCGGCGAGCAAGCGCGCCCCGTCCGCGGCGAGCCGCTCGAGGGTCGCTGCGACGCGCTCGCGCGTCGTCCCGGAGATGATGAAGTGCGACCCGGCGTCCGAGATGCGCACGGGCTCGTCGCGCGGCGCCGGCGCGGCGCGCGGCGGCTCGGCGCGCATCCGCGCATGCGCCTTGGCGGCGCTGCGGCCGACGCGCACCGCGGGATTCACCGCAAACACCTCGTGCGTGCGCTCGTGCTTGTCGGTGCGGCCGCCGATCGCCTGGAACATCGTCGCGTACTCCGCGGAGATGAGCAGCGCCACGTCGTAGAAGGCGCGGGAGAGCAGCAGCTGCCTGGGCTGCGCGAACGACATGACGCGCTGCGCCACGTTGATGCCGTCGCCGATCACGTTCTCGCGGCCGTTGATGTCCTTCGTAATATAGACCGGGCCGAGGTTGATGCCGATGCGCACCGGCACCTCGCCGACGTTGTCGAACAGCGAAAGCGCGGCGAACAGCGCCCGCTCGGGGTCGCCGAGGAAGGTGACCGCCGCGCCGTCGCCGGTGTCGATGACGACGCGATCGGCCGGCGGCGTGTCCTGCAGCGCAGTGTCCAGCACCTCGTTAAAGCGCTCCTTGAGGTGGATCGCCTCGGTGACGCCGAGGCGCGAATAGCCGACGATGTCGAGAAAGAGCACGCTGCACACGAGCGTGCGGCTCGCCGGCGTCACCCCTTCGTCGCGCTCGCTCATCGCGCCGTCCTCATCGTATTCCGGGAATCATCCCCTTCATGCCGCGCATCATGCGCTGCAGGTTGCCGCCCTTCATCATCTTCATCATCTTCTGCATCTGCTCGAACTGGTTGAGCAGCTGGTTCACCGCCTGCACCGGCACGCCGGCGCCGGCGGCG